>JAAZDA010000123.1 GCA_012512995.1 Clostridiales bacterium
ATAAAATAATCTACATAAGATAATTACTTTTAGAAGGGAAGTACTAATATGTCAAGCATTACTCTTGAACACATTGACAAGGTTTATCCCAATGGCGTAAAGGCCGTTAGTGATTTCAACCTTGATGTAAAAGATCAGGAATTTATTATTTTTGTTGGTCCTTCAGGATGCGGTAAATCTACAACACTTCGTATGATCGCAGGTCTTGAGGATATTTCCGGCGGTACACTGAAGATTGACGGAAAAGTAATGAATAATGTAGAGCCAAAAGACAGAGATATCGCTATGGTATTCCAGAACTACGCTCTGTATCCGCATATGACAGTTTATGATAACATGGCATTTGGTCTTAAGCTCCGCAAGGTTCCGAAGGATCAGATGGACAAGATGGTTCGTGAAGCTGCCAAGATCCTTGATCTTGAAAAGCTCCTCGATCGTAAGCCCAAGGCTCTTTCAGGCGGCCAGAGACAGCGTGTTGCAATGGGACGTGCTATTGTCCGTAATCCTAAGGTCTTCCTTATGGATGAGCCCCTTTCAAACCTGGATGCAAAACTTCGTGTTCAGATGAGAACAGAAATTGCAAAACTTCATCACAGACTCGGCACAACGATCATCTATGTTACACATGATCAGACAGAGGCTATGACACTCGGAACAAGAATCGTCGTTATGAAGGACGGCGTTATCCAGCAGGTAGATACACCTCAGAATCTGTATGACAAGCCATGCAACCTGTTCGTAGCAGGATTCATGGGATCTCCTCAGATGAACTTCATCGATGCAACAGTCAAGACAAGCGGCGACAAGGCATACCTTACAGTTCAGGGCAAGGATGTTCCTGTTTCACCTGACAGAGCAAAAGCTCTTATCGATGGCGGCTACAACGGAAAGACAGTTGTTATGGGTATTCGTCCTGAGAATATCGATGATGATTCTGAGTTCGTTGCCAAGGCTCCTGTATCATTCGAAGCTAAGGTCAATGTTTACGAACTTCTCGGCGCTGAAGTTTTCCTGTATTTCGATCTTGGCGAGACACCTATCACAGCTCGTGTCGATCCTAAGACAACAGCTCACCCCGGCGATACCATCACATTTGCATTTGATACATACAGACTGCACATCTTTGATAAAGAGACAGAGCAGGTCATCTGCAACTAATTGGTAAGAAAATGTTTTGAAAGGAGCACCTCAGCGGAGGTGTTCCTTTTTTTTAAGCACATATTCTGTTCGAGTGGTAAAATGGGAAAATAAGAAAAAGAAAGGCGGGATGTCAAATGATTCCTACTCAGATACTGAAGAATTGCCTGGAAGAACTCAAAACTATTACTAAGGTCGATTTTGGCATAATGGATCTCAGTGGTGAAGTGATCGCCATGACAACCGGAGCAAAAGAAACTGATAAGGCATTTATAACCAGTTTTGCCACATCGCCGGTGGACAGCCAGATCATTGGGAACTGTTATCTGATGAAGATAGAAGAAGACGGAGAAGCGTCGTATGTGATGGCGGCTACAGGAGAGAGCGAGAACACACTGATGGTCACAAGGATAGCTGTGAGCGAGGTGCAGAATCTGCTTGCCGCCTACAGGGAGAAATATGACAGGAACAATTTCTTCCAGCAGCTGTTGCTTGATAATCTTTTACTGGTTGATATTTATAACAGGGCCAAGAAACTTCACATAGAGAATAATATTCCGCGTGCCATAATTCAGATCGAAGTCGAAAACAATGGCGCAGGTGATGAAGAACAGACAGCTCAGGAAATGCTCTCCGGTCTGTATTCTGCTCAGGGCGGGGATTATCTTACAGCGGTAGATGAAAGCTCGGTCGTTATAATAAAGGCTATTTCAGCGGAAGATGCATATAATGAGGTCGAGGAAGCAGCAACAGTTGCTGTGGATATGCTAAATACCGAGGCTATGCTCAAGGTCAGAGCTTCATACGGAACCATTGTGACTGAACTGAAAGACCTGTCGAAGTCATACAAAGAAGCAACTATGGCTATGGATGTCGGAAAGATATTCTATGCAGGGAAGCGCGTCATAAGCTATAACGAACTCGGAATAGGACGTCTTATTTATCAGCTTCCGGAAAACCTTTGCAGGATATTCCTCAAGGAGAAATTCGGAGATCTGGATCTGAGATCACTTGATGAGGAGACTGTAATTACAATAAATACGTTCTTCGACAATAATCTAAATGTTTCGGAGACTTCAAGACAACTGTTCGTACATCGCAATACTCTGGTTTACAGGATAGAGAAGCTTGAGAAGAGTACGGGACTTGATATAAGAAATTTTGATGATGCGCTTACGTTCAAGATAGCACTTATGGTGAGCAGTTATATGCAGTATCTTGACGCGCAGAACTACTAGAGACCTGTTCCGTCAAATTCAGGGATAAAGCTTTCAGATGCTACATCGCCATCCTGGATAAAGCCGTTCTCGATACCGATATCTACGGCATAGTCAGTCAGTGAATCATATTCCTCAGAAGAAAGCCGTCTGCCGAGGATCGGATCATTTTTTACCTGCGGCATGGGCGTATATTGGCTCATGATGCTTATGAAGATCCGGTTGCCAAAGGTGCTGTGAAGATAATCGAGTATTTTTCTCGAATCTTCGGCCTGACCCGGAAGTGCCATATGCCTGACTATTACACCGCGGGTCATGATGGGGTCATCCGAGTCGTTCTCTTCATCAAGGGAATGCGAGCCGTCTGCAAAAACAGGTTCAGGACACTGCCTTACCATTTCAGCAATGGCTTCGGATGCGTATTTGAAATATTCGGGCGCGTGTGAAAATTTCACAGCAAGATCATCTGAATAATATTTCATGTCGGGAAGATAAATATCGATGAGGCCGTCCAGTCTTTGGATGGCTTCTTTTTTTTCATATGAACCGGTGTTGTAGACGACGGGGATGTGAAGACCTTCATTTCTCGCTTTATTAAGGGCAGGTATGATCTGCGGGAGAAAGTGAGTGGGAGTTATAAGGTTTATGTCTGATGCACCCTGTTCCTGGAGAGAGAGCAGAATTTCGGCCATGCGGCCGGCACTCATTTCCAGACCATGAGGTGAAGACACTGCATTATCATGTGCTATGTCGTAATTCTGGCAGAAGACACAGCCGATATTGCAACCACAGAAAAAGAAAGCGCCGGAACCACGAGGACCTGTAAGACATGGCTCTTCCCACTTAAGGAGAGCCGCTCTCGCAGCGCGTATCTTATCAGTCTCACCGCAGAAACCAACATGACCGTGAGCGCGGTCTGCGTGGCAGTTCCTGGGGCAGAGCGTGCAGTCGTTCATATCTAAGATATTACTGATACTCATGTTTACCACCATGATGTAGTTTTGTTAAAAAACCGCGCCTTCCGGATACGGCAGGACCCTGACACGGTACTGCAGGAATGGCTCCGCCAGGTTTCCTCACGGCACATGAACGGTTCTGCTTAGTGCTGCTTCGTTCCCGATCTGACACGGTTCGCAGATGCTCATTGCGTAAGACCCAAACATCATCACCATCCCCGACAGGCAGCTGTCAGGACCCAGCCCTGTCTGGAAAACGCGGCGGATAAGCAGGAGTATATACAAAGAGGAGCGAAAAGTCAATCGAGAGCGCACACGACGACGGCGTAAATTTACATTCGGATAAACGATGCTAAAGAGTGGTAGCGACGCGATGATAAAGTATCATGCTTTGATCTGTTAACTCAATATAGCGCGCTTTGTCCTTAGAAACAAGAGCTTTTCCAGTTCATGTCACATGGTAAATCTGCCCTGGTGGTCACGAACTGAGTCACATGGCTGAATTACCCGTGAAAACGAGGTATTAATGAAATACACAGGTAAAATCAGGCTCTAAAGTCGTCTCTCAGCAGCTGATTACCTGTGAAAACAGGATATTACCGAAATTCGCTGGTAAAATCAGGCTCTAAAGTCGCCCCTCAGCAGCTGGATTACCCGCGATAACAAGGTATTGTCTAAATACACTGGTAAAATCAAGCTCTGAGGCCGCCATTTTACCGCCAAATTACCATCGAAAACGAGGTGCTACTGAAAAACGATGGTAAATCACTATTTCCAAGCCACAATTCAGCAGCCGAATTACCCGTGGAAACGAGATGCCACTGAAATACACGGGTAAAGCTTGGTCAATGTCTGGTTTGTAACTTCATATATTTCTTCCG
>JAAZDA010000124.1 GCA_012512995.1 Clostridiales bacterium
CCGTCCGCCTGAATAGCCGGCGCCGCTTCCGTAGCCGCGGCCTCCCGAGCGACCTCTGCCGTACGAACCTCCACCGCTGCCGTACGAACCGTCACCGCCGCCGTCCTCATAATCACCGAACGGCATGTCTCCGCTGTCGCCATGATATGAATCATCATATTCATCCCTGTATCTCGACGATTTCTTAGGTTTCCCGTCGAGAAGATTCTCCGGGATCTCGCTGATGAAGCGGCTGACCGGATAGTATTTGATCTCGCCGCGAAGCATGCGTGATCTTGCGCACGTGATCGTAAGGTCATCCTTGGCTCTCGTGATCCCGACATAAGCGAGCCTTCGCTCCTCTTCCATGTCCTCTTCATTTGCCGCGTCGATCGTCATCTGCCCTGGGAAAATACCGTCCTCAAGACCTGCCAGATAAACCTGCGAGAACTCGAGTCCCTTTGCACTGTGAAGTGTCATCAACAGGACTCTGTTGTCATCATCTCCGACATTATCAATGTCTGCAACGAGCGCGATCTCTTCGAGAAGTCCTGAAAGTGTAGGCCTTCCATCCTCATCTGATGAGCCCGCATTCTCACCGTTTGCGACACCTTCCTCATAGCTGACCGTTTTTGTTATAAGTTCGTCGACGTTTCCTTTTCTGTCATCAAACTCCTCAGGATCCTGTTCCCGTAGATCCTCAATGTATCCTATGTCCTCTATGACTTTCTTAAGGAGGTCAGACAGGACACTCGGCGAATCAGAATTCTCTTTCAGGAAATTCCTGAACCCATCAATAAGTTCCGTGAATGGCTTAAGTTTTGCCGCAGCGCCTTTAGAGAGCGCAACTATGCTGTCCGCTTCTTCGAGTGCGTCTATGAAACCGATATTTCTGTCAGCCGCGTAAGCAGCCACACGCTCTATCGTCGTCTGTCCGATGCCTCTTCTGGGCACATTTATAATGCGTCTTACTGCCAGATCATCCGCACCGTTATCTATTGTCCGAAGGTATGACAGGAGATCCTTTACCTCTCTGCGCGCATAGAAATTCACACCACCTACCACGTTGTAAGGAAGGGACTCCATGACAAAACGTTCTTCGAGGACACGGGCCTGAGCATTAGTTCTGTATAGGATTGCAAAATCCCTGTACTGAAGTTTTGGATCACGGCGCATCTTGTCCTTGATGTCATCAGAGCTGAACTCAGCATCATCGAGAGCATTTCCCAGCTGTCGGAAATGAACCTTGTGTCCGGCTCCCCTGCTCGTCCACAGTGACTTCTGTTTGCGGTTCACATTGTTGTGGATCACCGCGTTCGCGGCATCCAGCACGTTCTGTGTCGAGCGGTAATTCTGCTCCAGTTTCACAACCTGAGCATCCTTGTAGACGCTCTCGAAATCCAGTATATTGCGGACATCCGCACCTCTGAATTTATATATGGACTGATCATCATCACCGACTACGCAGAGATTCCTGTATTTGTCCGCCAGCAGCCTTATAAGCTCGAACTGTGCCATGTTCGTGTCCTGATACTCGTCGACCATGATGTAGCGGAAACGCTCCTGGTAATTCTCGAGTATCTCCTGATGAGAGTGGAACAACTCGACAGTCTTCATGAGCAGATCGTCAAAATCGAGTGCGTTGTTGCTGTGAAGCTGCCTCTGGTACTCCTCGTAGAGCGATGCTATCTGCTTCTCCTGGAAATCTTTCTGGTGAGTCTCTGCGAACTTCAGCGGAGTCTGCAGCTTGTCCTTCGCGCTGGAAATTGCATTCAGCACAGTCTTCTCCCGAAGCTCCTTCGGATTGATATTCAGTGTCTTCATACACTGTCTCATAAGTGTCTTCTGCTCGTCGCTGTCATATATGGCAAAACCCGTGTCGTACCCGATTTCTCCAATGTGACGTCGTAAGATTCTCACGCACATTGAATGGAAGGTCGAGACCCATATGCTCTCCGCGCCAAAACCTACGAGCTTGTCAACTCGCTCTCTCATTTCTCCGGCTGCCTTGTTCGTAAAAGTAATGGCCAGGATATTCCACGGATTTACATTTTTCTCATCTATCAGATAACAGATTCTGTGAGTTATGACTCTTGTTTTGCCTGAGCCCGCGCCGGCAAGTATAAGGAGCGGTCCCTCTGTGTGAAAACAAGCGTCCTGCTGTTCTTTGTTAAGTGTGTCATAAATACTCATAAATTGTTTTCCTTTTCCATGAAACAGCCGGGCCCCGAAGTGATGAGGCCCGGCCTGCAAAATTTTTTCGCTACTGTTCACCTGTAAATCTTACTGCAGTTTTGTCCCGCAGTTAGGGCAGAATTTCGGGGGATTTGCAGCATCATATTTCTGACCGCATTCAGGGCAGAAACCACCTTTTGATTCAGGCTTCTTCTCTCCGCACTCGCTGCAGAACTTTCCTGTGTTCATAGCTCCGCACTTGGGGCACTTCCACTGATCCGCAGCGCCTGCTGCCGCACCGGCACCCTGACCTGCAGGCTGGCCGTAGCCGCCATTCGGAGCTGTCTGATAAACTGTCTGATTGCTGTTCTGGCCGTTCTGCTGACCCATGCCATAGAGCTGCTGAGCGTTCATTCCGCCCGCATTGCCGGCCATGTTCATTCCCATGAATGCCATTGCAGGGCCTGTGCCCTGATTGTTGGCAGCATCCTTCATAGCCTGTGCCTGTGCCTGCGTGAGAGTCGCTGCCGCCATTGAAGGGTTCTTCAAAGCCGCCGCCATCTGCATATCCCTTATCTTCTGCTCATCTTCATCACTTGCCTTGATCGAGCTGACACCGAAGGATACGATCTTGATACCGCGAAGTTTGTTCCACTTCTCTGACAGTTCTTCGTTCAGAGCATCTGCGAGTTCAGTCGTATGTCCGGGCACTGCACTGTAACGGATACCCATCTCTGATATTCTTGCAAAAGCAGGCTGCAGTGCAGTCAGGAGCTCAGTCTTGAGCTGGCTGTCTATCCTGTCCCTTGTGAAGGAATCAGCTACATTTGCACATATATTAGTGTAGAAAAGAATGGGATCAACTATTCTGTATGAATACTCGCCAAAACATCTGACTGAGATATCTACATCCAGTCCTATATTCTGATCTACCACACGGAAAGGCACCGGATTGGCCGTGCCGTACTTATTGCCGATCAGTTCTTTTGTATTAATATAATAGATTCTCTGATCCTTGCCTGATGTTCCGCCGAAAGTAAATCTTCTGCCTATCGTGCCGAATGTAGCCTTGATGCCTTCGCCGAGATCCCCTGAGAAAATGCTCGGTTCAGTTGAGCTGTCCCAGGTGAATTCACCTGGCTCTGCGCAGAGCTCGACGACCTTGCCCTGCTCAACTATCAGCATACACTGACCATCAGCAACAGCTATAACAGATCCGTTTGAGATGATGTTATCATCACCCTTTGTATTTGATCCTGCATGCTTGTTACCGAGCTTCTTCTGACCTCTTGTCATCAGAGTATTCTCATCCAGAGCATCACAGTAGAAGAACTCCTTCCATTGCTCTGAAAGTGTACCGCTTGCAGCAGAAACAATTGCATGAATTAATCCCATATCGTCACCTCCTGATTTATAAGTTGCTTCGCTTATTATATCGTATTTACTTCATCTTATCTATCTCCCGCTCGAGCAGGAGCTGTCTCACATATATTTCACTTCCGAGTCTGCAGCAGTAATCGATATGCTGCAGCATTCCCCGATATTCCTCATCACTGTCGCTGAACGTCCCGGCTGATGAGACTGTGAGTTTCTTCATATCTTCGAGTGATGAGCGCATCTGCTCATCTACGCGGGCGGCTATATCATCGAAGACCATTTTGAAATCCAGTGCGGGGCAGGCTTCAGAACCGTCTTCAGAGCCTGGCTGTTTCTCTTGTTTTGACGATTTCCTTATGACTTTTCCCGCGCGTTCTTCCCCGGTAAAACAAGCGCTCTTCAGCGGTTCGAACAGTGTATCCATATCGCTTATCGACAGAAAGCTCTTGCAGTAGAAGATCGCAATGAGCATCAGGACGTGCTCAACGCTGTACCTCTTCTTCACAGGGGGAATTAGCACCCCGTTCTTGGCGTAATTGTTAATCATGGTCTTGGTGATGATCTTGTCTTCATCCGGCTTCCGCGTGATCGGGCCCAACATTTCATCGAGGATCGTTGTCACCTGATCCATATAAAGGTCTATATTAGGAATATCGGCCGAGCTTATCGGTCCAAGTTCCTCAGAGATCTTTGCGATCTCATCCATTATGCTGTCAAGATCCTGCGCCATTGTTTTTCTTTCTGGTCTTTGCTGCCATCTCGCGCATCTCACGCGCATTTGTCATCGTCGCCTCTGTGACGGATGCTCCTCCCAGAAGCCTTCCAAGCTCCTCGACGCTCTCATCGCCGGAAAGCTTTTCAATATGTGTAAATGTCCTGCCTCCCTCACTATCCTTGCTGATGCGGAAGTGAGTGTCAGCCATTGCGGCTATCTGTGGAAGGTGTGTTATTGCAATGACCTGGTGATCCGCCGACAGACGGCCAAGCTTCTCGGCCACCTTCCATGCGGTCTGCCCGCTGATCCCTGTATCTATCTCATCAAAAATAAAAGTGTGGATTCCATCCTTACCGGCAAAAACAGTTTTGAGCCCCAGCATTATCCTTGAAAGTTCACCGCCGCTCGCTATTTCATCCAGAGGTTTCGGTGCCTCGCCCGGGTTCATCGAGATCATGAAGACTACCTTGTCCATGCCAGTCGAATCGCCGTTTTCTTCATTTGTTCTGATATCCACATTGAAATCAACATGTGCAAAATTCAGTTCAAGAAGTGCCTCGCGCATCTTTGCCGCGAATTCTGTCGCTGCCTTCTTTCTTATCTTTGATAATTTCATGCAGCAATCCTGATACTGTGCTCTCTCTTCATCGATCCTAACGCTGAGCGCGCGCCTGCCTGTCTCATAATCCAGAAGCGTGTCGCGTTTCGCAGATCGTGTCTACTCTGCCTCCCTGATCTCAGCTATGGTGTCGCCGTACTTCTCCTTCAGGTGGTTGATCAGATCCAGTCTTTCCTCTGTCTCCCTGAATTCATCCGGGTCAAACATAAGTGCATCCGCATAATCCCCGATTGCCCTGCTGTAATCAGACAGCAGACCATCCACTTCTGAGAGCTGCGCGGCAATTCCGTCAAGTGTTTCATCAGAACCCGCGACCGCAGAGAGTTCCCTGCATGCCCTTGCTATTCCTTCCGAAGCACCGTCCTCACCGTCAACGGATTCAGAGGCTGTTGCAACAGCGGCTCTTATCTTGTCTGTCGCAGCCATTTTCCGGTATTTCTTCTCAAGCAGATCGTCCTCGTTATCAGCCAGTGCCGCTGACTCTATTTCATTTATCTCATAGTCAAGTAGTTCGAGTTCCCTCTTTCTGGAGTTCTCATCGAGAGCATTCTCTTCCCACTGTTCTCTCAGTGATTCCAGATCTCTGTAATGCGCACCAACTTCCCTCTTCATTTCGAGCGCAGATTTACCGGCGTAATCATCCAACACGCCGAGCTGCCTGCCTCTGGACAACAGCGTCTGATTCTCCCTCTGACCATAAATGTCTATGAGAATCGACGCGATGTTTCTTAGCTGATGCGTAGTCACATTCTCGCCGTTCACCGTCTGTGACGACCGGAGCGGCATGATCTTTCTCTTTATCAGTACGGTCCCGTCATCTTCTGACGGAATGTCCATCTCGCGAAGCTTATCCTCCTGCTCCTTTGTATCAGCAGTAAAAACAAGTTCACACAGCGCATATTCTGCACCGTCACGGATTATGGATCTGTCCGCCTTTGCTCCGAGTGCAAGATTTACAGAGCCGATTATTATCGACTTGCCCGCACCCGTCTCACCTGTCAGGATATTGAGTCCGTCGGTGAATTCGATTTCTTCCTCCTCGATAAGAGCGAGGTTCTTAACATGAAGACTAAGTAACATATTCCTCCTTTACGAGCATGTTCTCCGGACAGGCAGGTAAAGTAATTGTTTTGTTCAGCCTAGCATCCTCTTAAGTTCTTCCATGACAGCTTCTGTCTCATCGGCAGATCTTATAGCCGCAAATATTGTATCATCCCCGGCTATGCACCCTGCTATCTCGGGCATCTTCAGTTCATCAAGGGCTGCAGCACAGGCCATAGCCATGCCTGATACAGTCTTGATCACAAGAATATTCTGAGCCTGGTTCATAGAGACGAACCCTTCCCTCAATACTCTGGTATATTTATCAAACATATGCACATAATCGGCCTGCGACTGGATGAAAACATATTTCTGATGTCCTCTCCCGGTCTGGAGTTTTGTCAGATGCAATTCTCTTATGTCCCTTGACACTGTGGCCTGTGTGACATCATATCCGCTTTTTCTGAGCGCACCTGCAAGTTCATCCTGAGTCTCAATATCCTTACCGGAAATGATATCGATGATCTTCTTATGTCTGTCTTTCTTCATGGTTGTTTCCTTTAGTTATATTCTCGGTGCTTTATGCACCAAGTGTGAATAATTATACTACTTTTACCTCAACCGGACATCTTTCTGTGAAGTGTTTCCAGAAAACTTTTCCGGCTGAGCTTTATTATTCTGGTAGTCCTGGAATATTTTCTTATCGTTATTCTGTCTCCGGCGTGCATTATCCTTCTGCACCCGCATCCGTCAAAATCAGCTTCGACCTGCACATCACCGCCGTTCCTGCCACGCCCGATCTCTATTGTGATGATATCGTCCGCAGCAAGTATTATGCTCCTTGTGTTAAGCGTGTGCGGGCAGATCGGAGTCATAAGTATCAGCTGCGCTGACGGCTCCACAATAGGACCACCCGCCGACATGTTATAGCCGGTCGATCCTGTAGGTGTCGAAACAATTATTCCATCCGCCCTGAATGTATTCAGGTACTGGTCATTTACATATACATCATAAGGAACTATCTGCAATGCACCAAAACGTGTGATCGCAATGTCATTGAGTGCGCTGTCCGTGCTTCTCTTATCTATCGTTCCCGATAACATCATTCTTTGTTCGATTTCAAAATTTCCGTTTATAAGATCAGTCAGTGCAGCCTTCCAGTTTGTTTTTTCAATTTCAGCCAGATACCCAAGAGTTCCGAGGTTTATTCCAAGTACAGGTGCGTCATTTCCTGCATTCTCTCTCGCAGCCCTCAGCATCGTTCCATCGCCTCCGAGCACAAGAATACAGTCGACATCGCGCGAAGGACTTTTTCCTTTGTCATCCGGCCGCTCATGCGCAAGATCACATGTTTTGCCCTTTTCCAGAAGAAATGCAGCGATCTCACCCTGGAGCATCAGTCCCGGATCTTTTGCGATATTGGTTATGATAAAAAAATGTTCCATAGTAAGGCTCCCTGTGCGATATGCATCACCATTGCAGCCGATGAACTGTTTATATTATTTGTCAAGTTCGCCATGTGCCCTGTCTACGAGATCTCTGATCAATGCACTGTCAGGATCGATCTTCGGCACGGCTTCGCCCATTTCTTTTCCAAGCCACATCAGGTATTCAATATTGCCCTCCGGTCCCCGGATCGGCGAATAATCAAGTCCAAGCAAGTCAAAACCCGTACTTACGGCAAAACCTGTCACTGCCTCTATGACTTCTTCATGTACTTTTCTGTCGCGGACGACGCCTTTCTTTCCGACCTTGTCGCGGCCTGCCTCAAACTGCGGTTTTATGAGACAGAGCATCTCTGTGCCCGGTTCCATGATGTTGAATGCCGGTGGCAATATCTTATCAAGTGAAATAAACGCCACATCGCATGAAGCAAATACAGGAAGAATGTCTTTCCCTGATGCCTTCCTGAGATCATCTGCTGTCACATACCTGAAATTAGTTTTCTCCATGCAGATGACTCTGGGGTCGTTCCGAAGTTTCCAATCGAGCTGCCCGTATCCTACATCTATGGCATAAACGAGCGATGCTCCGGCCTGCCGCATACAATCCGTAAATCCCCCTGTCGAAGCACCTATATCCATGCAAACTTTGCCCACAAGATCGATCGGGAAAACCCTTAGAGCTTTCTCCAGTTTATATCCCCCGCGGCTCACATATGGAAGTGTCTGCCCCCGGACCTCAATTTTTGTTTTGCTCTCATCAGGGTCAAAACCCGTGCCTGACTTGTCTTCCTTCTGCCCGTTTACATATACGATCCCGGCCATTATCATGGCCTTGGCTTTCTCCCTTGTAGGAGCAAGCCCTCTGTCAGTCAGGAGGAGATCCAATCGTGTTTTCAAGATAAATGTTTCCTGCCCTTCCCGGCCTGTATTCCTTCCCATGCCGTGATCACGCGGTCTGTCACTGTATCGGCGTCAATGCCGCATACCTGCCTGAGGATATCGACATTTCCATGACTCACGAAATTGTCAGGTATTGCAATATTTAGCACTTCATTATCGGAATCTGACTCTTCAAGGTATTCATCTACAGCATCACCAAAACCGCCTGTTATCACATTCTCCTCCATTGTCACAATGAGTGGATGCGAAGCTTTCATTTCATCCAGCATCTGTGTGTCAATGGGTTTTACAAATCTCGCATTTACCAGAGTCACCGAAAAGCCCTTTTCCTTCAGGGCATGTCTCACCTTCACCGCTGTCTCTACCATGCTTCCTGCCGCGTAGAGAAGGATATCCTCCTCTTCATAAATGACTTCTGATCTGCCATATTTAACAGGAAGTCTGAAATTCTCCAGCCCATCATAGGCCGTGCCTCTGGGATATCTTACAGCAACGGGTCCGTTGTACTTCACTGCGAATTTCATCATGTCAGAGAGTTCCCACTTATTCTTGGGTGCCATTATCACAATACCGGGTATCATGCTAAGGTATGAAATATCAAATATTCCCTGATGTGTCTCCCCGTCTGCTCCCACGAGCCCGGCTCTGTCTATGCAGAATATCACATGGAGTTTCTGCATACAAACATCATGAACTATCTGGTCATATGCCCTCTGCAGGAATGACGAATAGACGCAGACCACCGGGACAAGTCCACCGACAGCAAGTCCTGCGGCAAACGTCACAGCGTGCTGCTCTGCAATTCCAACGTCAAAGAATCTGTCAGGGTAAATGGATCTGAATCTCTTGAGTCCGACTCCGTCGCCCATAGCCGCAGTTATAGCTACTACCTTCTCATCTCTCTGACCGAGCTTTACCATCACAGTTGAGAAAACATCTGTCCAGTCAGCTTTTGTTTTCTGAGCCTTTGGCAGTCCCGTCCTGATGTCAAAAGGTCCTGTCCCGTGGAATCTTGCCGGGTGTCTCTCAGCCGGCGCATATCCTTTGCCCTTGCTCGTTATGACATGTACGATGACGGCCTTCTTGGCTCTCTTGGCATCACTGAACGCTCTTTCCATATCTTCTATATTATGACCGTCAACAGGTCCGAGATATGTTATGCCGATATCCTCAAAGTACATCCCCGGGATCATCAGCTGCTTGATCGAATTCTTGGCGCGTCTTATGACATCCACAGTCTTGGGCTGCTTCTCATTCATGGAATAATAGACCTTGTCACGAAGATTTATATATCCGTCAGAGGTGCGTATATCGTTGAGATAATTTGACAGTCCGCCGACATTGGGGTTGATTGACATATCATTATCATTGAGGACTATGATGAAATTTGTTTTGAGTTTTGCCGCATTATTGAGTGCCTCATAAGCCATTCCGCCTGTGAGAGCTCCGTCGCCTATGACAGCGACTATAGTCTGTTTCCTGCCGAGGAGGTCACGCGCCTTCACGAGGCCGAGCGCCGCAGATATGGATGTCGAGCTGTGCCCTGTATTAAATGCGTCGCAGTCGCTCTCAGCTCTCTTTGGAAAGCCGCTCATTCCGCCATACTGTCTCAGGTGATCAAAACCTTCTTTTCTGCCAGTGAGGATCTTGTGCGTGTATGACTGGTGTCCGACATCCCAGACAATCTTATCATTCGGAAGATCAAGTGAAAGGTGAAGAGCCATAGTCAGCTCCACAGCGCCCAGATTGCTCGCCAGGTGCCCGCCTGTCACTGATATTTTCTCGACAAGAAAAGCCCTGATTTCCTCCGCAAGTTGATCATAATACTGCGGCGGGATCTTCCTGATATCACCGGTCTTAATTATAGAATCAAGTAAAATACCCATGATAACCTCATCCTAATATTCTCAGTCCTGAAGCTTTGTGCTCTGCACAAAGCTTCCATGCGACGACGTCCTACACGTCGCATTAAGCTTTGTCAGTTGGTGCGTTCCACCAGCTTTATCATCAGCTCACGCAGGAAGTCGTTCTTTACAGAAAGTCCGTCAAAGAGCTTCAGAGCTTCATCTGTTCTCTTCCTCACATCAGCCTTTGCGTTTTCAATGCCGTGTATGGAGACATATGTATTCTTGCCTTCGACAGCGTCTTTGCCGATTGTTTTGCCGAGTTCTTCTATATTTCCCTCGACATCAAGGATATCATCCTGTATCTGGAAGGCTATGCCGATATCCTCGCCTATCCTTCCGAGATTTCTGACTTCCTCTGAAGGCGCTCCGGCTAAGATAGCGCCGATCTGAAGTCCGCTCTCTATCATGCAGGCAGTCTTGTGTTTGTGTATGTAGAGTAACGTCGAGTCGTCGATTTTCTCGTTCTCAGAAACAAGGTCAGCACACTGCCCTCCGACCATTCCGTATATTCCGGCATTTGCCGCAAGAAGGAGAAGTGCCTGCGCAATATTCTCTGTTTCCTCTGCGTTATCGGCAGCTTCAAAAGCGCGGATCGCTGTCTCATATCCGAAGTTCAGGAGTCCGTCTCCCGCGAGCACGGCCATTCCCTGACCATACACCGCGTGTGTTGTCTTGCGCCCGCGTCTGTATTCATCATTATCCATCTCCGGCAAGTCATCATGGACAAGAGAATATGTATGGATCATCTCTATTGCCGCCATGAACGGCTCACAGATCTCAGGTCTGCCGCAGTACATCTTGTTCGTCTCGTATATAAACATCGGGCGAAGCCTTTTGCCACCCGCATTCACACTGTAATTCATCGCTTCAATGACTTCTTTCGCATAGCCTTCCTCAAGCGGAAGAAATTTTAATATGACATCATTACAGTGTGCAGTTCTTATCCTTATTTCTTCATCAAAACTCATATTGCCTCCATGCCTGAGCTATTTTGCGAAGGCGCGTGTCTTTATTCCTGCCTGAAATCGCTCATCGATCCGTCCGGATTCATCATTACAACTAAGCCTGAGCGATATTTGCGAAGGCTCACGCCAGAAAATCCGCGTATGCGGTTTTCTGGCTGTGTTACTCAGGTTCGCAATGCGGACCTGATGATTGGAAGATTATGCATCAGCATTATCTTCCAATATCTTTACTTTTTTCTCGACAGTATCTATTCGCTCGTTACACGATCTGACCAAGTCCATTCCGCGCTTATAGAGCTCAAATGACTCCTCGAGAGTCACGGCCGGATCCTGCATTTTGTCGATGAGCTTCTGAAGTTCATCAAGATCCTGCTCATAGTAGTATCCTTAGTCAGATCTTTTTTTGCCTTATCCTCAGCCATCTGTTCCTTTCGCATCGCTTTCAGTCGCCTGCACACTGTCATTCGTGATTTCCCCGGCTCTTGTCTTTATGCTGCCGTCTGCAAGACGTATGGTAAGTTCGTCGCCTGCGTTTACAGAATTCACCGTTACTACCGCCCTGCCGTCTTCTCCGGTGACATATCCGAATCCGCCCTTCAGCCGTTTTAACGGTGACAATCCGTCAAGGCCTGCAGTCAAAACATCCAGCCTGCCACGGCTTCTGTCTATCCTGGATTTCATTAGCGACTGAAGTTTCTCTTCCGACTGCAGCGCCGTCATACGTCTTTCACGTATACGTGCCTCCGGAGCGAGATGACTTATTACGCGCTCAAATGACCTTACTTCACCGCGAAGTCTCTCTGTCTTATATGTCATAGCTCCCGACAGAGCGTTCACATATGATTCAAGTGTTTCCTCAAATGCACTGTATTCAAACACTGCTAGTTCTGCTGCCGCTGACGGCGTCGGTGCCCTGAGATCAGCGACATAATCCGTTATTACTGTATCGGTCTCATGTCCCACTGCCGATATTATCGGAATATCGCAGTCAAAAACTGCTTCTGCTACCTGTTCTTCATTGAATGCCCACAGATCCTCTATGGATCCGCCTCCACGCCCGATAATAATAATATCCGGTCGTTCTCCGGCAGGCAGCGCGCACAGAGCTCTTATGCCGTTTACAACTGAAGGCGCTGCGCCCTCTCCCTGAACTATTGCCGGGTATAGTATTATCTGCAGGTATGGATCTCTCCTCAATGAGATATTGCAGATATCCTGAACAGCAGCGCCTGTCGGTGCTGTGACCACTCCCAGCCTCTTTATATACTTTGGTATTGGAAGTTTGTATTGTTCGTCAAACATTCCCCGGGCTTCAAGTTCAGACTTGAGTTTTTCATATTTTTCGTTGAGCTCGCCCGCTCCATCCCTTATGATCTGTTTTGCATAGAACTGGTATGAGCCGGTCTTCTCATAGACATCGACCGCGCCAGCTGCTATTACTCTGTCGCCTTCTTTCATTTGGAACTTCAGGCCGCCATTCCTTATAGAACTCGACCACATCGCGCACTTCAGGGTTCCGCCCTCGTCCTTGAGCGTAAAATAAATATGTCCGGAAGAATGATATTTACAGTTGCTGACCTCGCCTCTCACGAGAATCGACTGCAGCATGTAATCCTGCCGGAACATATTTTTTATGTATGAATTTATCTGTGTAACGGAATAAACACTTTTCACTGCGGTGTCTTCACTATGTAAATATTTGCTCCATCTCTTGACTTGGATTTTTCCTCATGCACAGATTCGCCGGTCTTCTTTGTTTTGCCGTCAGCGGCCGATCCTGCGGCACGTTCTTTTCCTTCAATGGTAAACCTTGAAAGGACTGCGTTTACAAAAGCCGGTGCCGCATCCTGTCCAAATTTCTTTGCAAGCTCCACAGCTTCGTTGACCGCTACTCCTTCAGGAATGGAATCGTCGTATTCTACCTCGTAGACGCCCAAACGGAGGATAGTCAGCTCCACCTTCCCTATCCTGTCAAGGTCCCAGTCTTTGGCAACTTCTGACAGTTCCTTATCTATAGCGGGAAGATTCTTTATGACATCCGCGTACTTTTTCTCTATTTCTGTCCTGTCCTTTTCGCTGAAAGTTATATCATCATTGTTAAAGAACAGTTCTTCCTGCTCCGTCATCTCCTCACTGCTGTTAAATTCGATGCGGAACAAGAGCTTAAATGTCTGCTCACGTAGGCTTTTTCTGTACATTTATTGTTTCCCTCATACCGGAACCTGTTATCCGTTAATCAGCTTTCGAGCTGTCACTCGGGATTTTTATTCCCGCAATACGGACGTTGACATCATCCACTTCAAGACCGGTCATGTTCTCGATCGACTGCTTTACACGTGCCTGCACTTTGCTGCTGGTAGCAGGTATGTTGAATCCGTAGTCCATTATAATGGCAAGATCTACCTTTACCACTCCGTCGGTGACATCTACTTTCACTCCCTTTGTGGGGTTCTTGTAACCGACTTTCGCAAACAGATCACCTGTTGTACCGCCGCTCATCGCAGATACACCATCAATTTCAAGAGCAGAATAAGAAGCTATCATCGCGACAACATCATCAGCAATCCTGACTACTCCGATATTCTCTTCTTCGCTGTCATCGGCTGCATCAGTCTCTTCGGCAGCATTATCAGCCTTTTTATTCTCAGGTGCCTCGCCCTGTTCTACTGTATCTTTCAATATTGATGAATCCCGAGCCTGCGTTTCTTTCGCTTCTGTTTCTTTTGCTTCGGCTTCCTTCACTTCGTTCTCTTCAACAATCTTTGTCTCGTCTTCCATATGATGAACCTCACTTTGGAGAAAGTTTACTGACATCCGGCTCGAATTTCAGTTGCCGGTTAGAATCAGATAAATTGTATCATTCATTGCCGGATTTGCAAAGCACGCCGTAAGCGGGCGAAATAACAGGCCAGGTAATCGGCCCGGGATGAGTCGCGGCAATGATTGGCCGGCGCAGTTTTTACTCAGCGCGAGAACTCGGCCAGCTCCAGCCCCTTGTTGCGGTCGAGCACCATGCCTACGCTCCACTCATTTACAAAGATCAGCAGCGGATTGCCCTTCAGATCCTCAATTCTCTTCATGTCTGATGTTCCGACTATTTCCTTTACATCCCCATTCCACTCTTTTACCCACCTTATATGCTCATAAGGGAGCTGTTCGAGGATAATCTCAACATTGTATTCATTTTCAAGCCTGAACTTCAGCACGTCAAACTGCAAAACACCCACGACTCCGCATATGATCTCTTCCATTCCTGTTCCGATCTCGCGGAATATCTGTATGGCGCCTTCCTGAGCGATCTGTGTGATGCCCTTTACGAACTTTTCACGTTTCATGGTATCGACCTGACGCACTCTCGCGAAATGCTCGGGTGCGAAAGTGGGTATTCCCTCATACTGATATTTATCCTTTGGCATGCAGAATGTATCCCCGATAGCATAGATTCCGGGGTCAATGACTCCCATGATATCGCCGGCGTACGCCTCATCAAGTGTTTTGCGGTCATCTGCTATGATCTGCTGTGGCTGTGAAAGCCTCGCCACACGGCCTGACTGCACATGTTTTACATTCATGTCTGAACGGAACTTTCCTGAGCAGATCCGCATGAATGCTATGCGGTCGCGGTGTGCCTTGTTCGTGTTGGCCTGGATCTTGAAAACAAATGCGGAAAAATCGCTGCTATATGGATCTATGAGTCCCATGTCAGATTTTCTCGCTTCAGGCGCAGGCGCCATTTTGAGAAATTCATGCATGAATATCTCGACTCCAAAGTTCTGCAGTGCCGAACCAAAGAAAACGGGTGTCAGCATTCCTGCCTTCACTTCTTCCAGGTCAAAACTTTCAGCTGCGCCATCGATCAGCTCGACCTCGCCCATAAGCTTTTCAGTCGCTTCTTCTCCGATTGCAGCAGAAAGCGCGCTTCTGTCACTTACAGGTATGCGGTTCTCAACGCCTTCCTTAGTGCCCTTCAGTGTCTCTGAATATGTAAGGACATCCTTCAGCTGGCGGTCATATATTCCCCTGAAGTTCTTTCCGGATCCAATCGGCCAGTTCACAGGGCAGGTGGCAACACCGAGATTCTTCTCTATATCATCCAATATATCAAAAGTATCCAGTGCATCGCGATCCATCTTGTTGATGAATGTGAAGATAGGGATATGTCTCATCGCGCAGACCTTGAAGAGTTTTCTTGTCTGCGGCTCTACGCCCTTGCCTCCGTCAATTACCATTACTGCCGAATCAGCAGCCATCAGTGTTCTGTATGTATCTTCCGAGAAATCCTGATGTCCCGGTGTATCAAGCAGATTTGCCACGCACCCGTCATACTCGAACTGCAGTGCGGAACTTGTGACAGAGATACCACGCTGCTTCTCGATATCCATCCAATCTGAGACCGCATGTTTTGCCGTGGCTTTTCCCTTTACAGAGCCAGCGGTATTTATTGTCCCCGAGTACAGAAGGAACTTCTCGGTAAGTGTTGTTTTGCCGGCATCCGGGTGCGATATTATAGCGAATGTGCGGCGTTTTTCGATTTCTTCTCTTATATCTGACATAAATATTATTCCTCAACAGAGCTTTTACGCGACAGCTTTTGTCGCATTGCTCCCTCCGCGCTGAGAAACCGCAAATCCAATTCTCAGCTGTGATTACGTTACTGGTTCAAATAACAGCAACTATAAAACCCGGCTGATCAGGTTTGAGCTTTCTGACCGGCCGGGCTTTTATGGTTGCACGATTACAGTTCCCTGTGGTTCGCGTTCGAACTTCCCGCATATTCTGTGCGGTCAATGTTCAAAGCGTTGCCCTCACTGGAGCTGTACCGTGCAACCGATTATTCTGTTACTGCTGGGGAGCATCCTTTATTGAGAATGAAAGTCTGCCCATGCGATCTTTGCCAAGGCACTTTACAGTGACCTTCTGGCCGAGCTGGAGTACATCCTCAACGTGATCGATGCGGTGATTAGTGATCTTTGAGATATGGACCATGCCTTCCTTGCCGGGAGCAAACTCGATGAATGCGCCGAATTCCTTAATGGAAACGACAACACCGGTAAGGATCATGCCTTCCTCAAAATCTGCTGTGATGATTTCGATCATATTCTTTGCTTTTGCAAGTGCTGCCTTGTCTGTTCCGCATATGGAAATCTTGCCCGTCTCGTCAATGTCGATCTGAGCACCTGTGCGCTTGATGATCTCATTGATAGTCTTGCCCTGCTTGCCGACGACGTCTCCGATCTTCTCAGGATTGATCTGAGTGTAGATGATCTTCGGAGCATACGCTGATACTTCTGCGCGGGGGCTTGCGATTGCGGGGGTCATGACATTTGCCATGATATACTCGCGGGCATCCTTGCAGCGCTGGATAGCACCCTCTACGATCTGACGTGTCAGGCCGTGGATCTTGATATCCATCTGAATTGCGGTAATTCCATCATGAGTACCTGTTACCTTGAAATCCATGTCCCCGAAGAAATCCTCGAGTCCCTGGATATCTGTCAGCAGGACAAAATCATCATCTGTCTCGCCTGTAACAAGTCCGCAGCTTATGCCGGCTACCTGTTTCTTAATAGGAACACCTGCTGCCATGAGAGCCATGCAGCTTGCACATGTTGAAGCCATTGATGTGGAACCGTTAGATTCCATTGTCTCCGATACGGCACGGATAGCATAAGGGAATTCCTCAATACTCGGAAGTACCGGAATAAGAGCTTTCTCTGCAAGAGCGCCGTGACCTATCTCTCTGCGTCCCGGACCGCGGCTGACTTTTGTTTCGCCTACTGAATATGCCGGGAAATTGTACTGGTGAATATATCTCTTTGATGTGATGTTAGGGTCAATTCCCTCGACCTTCTGAGCATCTGAAAGCGGTGCAAGTGTGACAACATCACAGATCTGTGTCTGTCCTCTTGTAAACATAGCTGATCCGTGGCCTCTGGGAATAAGGTCAACTTCAGCTGCGAGGGGACGGATCTGAGTGATCTCACGTCCGTCAGGTCTCTTGTGATCCCTAAGGATCATCTTGCGGATAGTCTTCTTCTCATACTGATATACAGCGTCGCCGAGCTGTGCAAGATAAGCATCATTGTCAGCAAACGCTTCTTTGAGTTTCTCTGTTATATCGGCGATACCCTTGTCTCTGATGTCCCTGTTTTCATTGAAGCAAACGGTTTCCATTTCTTCGGGACTTACTATCTTCTTGATATCTTCAAACATCTGATCCGGAACAGCGACTGAAACATAATCCTGCTTGGGCTTTCCGGCCTCAGCAACGATCTTGTTGATGAAAGCGATAATCTGCTTATTTACAGCATCTGCCTGATAGATATAGTCTACCATATCTTTCTCAGGAATCTCATTGGCACCGGCTTCGATCATCATGACCTTATCAATTGTTGAAGCTACAGTGAGCTGAAGGTCTCCGTTATCCCACTGTTCCTGATTGGGATTGATTATGACTTTTCCATCGACAAGTCCTACCTGTGTCGTAGCGCAGGGACCTGCGAACGGAATATCTGAAATTGATGTAGCAACAGCTGCACCGATCATTGCAACAAGTTCAGGTCTGCATTCGGGGTCTACACTCATGACCAGGCACTCAAGTGTGACATCGTTTCTCATATCCTTGGGGAAAAGCGGGCGCATAGGACGGTCGATTACACGGCTCGTAAGAATAGCGTTCTCTGAAGGTCTGCTCTCTCTCTTCATAAATCCACCGGGGAATTTACCGATAGAATAAAACTTTTCTGAATACTCAACTGAGAGCGGGAAGAAATCTACTCCGTCTCTCGGTGCCTTTGATTCTGTTGCTGTGCAAAGAACGGTCGTATCACCGTAGTGCATGAAAGCACAACCATTAGCCTGTTTACCGACCCTGCCGATATCTATTGACAGTTGCCTGCCGGCAAGATCCATGGAATAAGTTTTGTACATTTGTTTTGTCTCCTTGTTTCGTCTTCTCTTCTACTGTTAACTGCGTCTGATATATATATGACCCCGGGGGAGACCCGGAGAATATACCCATAAAAAAGACGAACCCTGAACCGTTGTTATCCGGTCCGGGGCCGTCATAAGATTTACATTTGTTTATTACTTTCTGATTCCGAGCTGAGCGATCAGTTCACGATACTTCTCAATATCTTTCTTCTTAAGATAATCAAGAAGTCCTCTTCTCTTACCTACCATCTTGAGAAGTCCTCTGTTGGAATGGAAATCTTTGGGGTTCTTCTTCATGTGAGCTGTGAGCTCTGTGATTCTCTCTGTAAGGACTGCAATCTGGACTTCCGGTGAACCCGTGTCCTTCTCTGCGCGGCCATACTGTTTGATGATCTCTGTCTTCTTTTCCTGTGCTATCATTTTTTCCTCCTGCCTGAGCTTCTTGTGCTGCACGGCTTATTTAATGTTACCGCCTTGTACCGGGGAC
>JAAZDA010000125.1 GCA_012512995.1 Clostridiales bacterium
ATATGTAGCACCGTCATAATCATAATAAATCGTAGGGTGGGATGCGTCCGTCGTCTCCCCGACTATGTCTCCGAGATAAACATTGTACGCGACCTGCTGAATTCTCAGGTCTTCAAGCTGCCAGTCCATCCCCACATTCGAAGGAAGCAGGCCCTTTATGCCATGGTCAAGTCTTACCGCTCCTGTTGTTGATGCCGCTTCCGGGTTCGTTATGTAATGCTCGTTGCTGACCTGAGCATAGCTTCCGCCCTGCCTGACGGCGATTATGAATTTGCGGTTCAGGTTATCGCCCGAGACGTTGAGATTAAGCGGGAAAGAAAAGCTTGCCGTGCTGCCGACCCTTGCAGTCGCGACGACCTCGCCGACCGGTCCGTCCTCATACACCTCATCAGCAAAAACATAATATTTCCCGTCATCGCTGGATGGAATGTTGCTCGATGATACAGTCACATTTACATTGCCGCCTGATATAAGACAGCTGTCAATCGACACCGTCCTTGCCGCCGCGCTGGCCACAACAGTTGATACCGGCGCAGCAAATGCCGCTCCAAGGCAAAGTATTGCTCCCAGCAGTATGCCGAACGCAGTTTTCTTTGATAATCTCATAGTTTAAATTCCTCTCTGGATGGTGCTTTTATGCAGTGATTTTCTTTGACTGCACCTGTTAATTATTCTAGCATATCAATCTCTTCGGAGCTACCTGTATATATCGTATTTCCATGCATCGCTGTGCTCTCCAGACGCCTTTATCCTGCACTCATCGAAGAGTCTTCGCACAGCATTCTCATAATCATCTACGCGTTTTGACACCAGTATTCTGTGTACATAAGGCTCACTGCCTTCAAATGATCTTCCCTCGTATGTCCAGATTTCCTTCATCTTATGGAGCACATTTACATCGCTTCCAAATAGCTCTTTATATCCGGCATACAGCTTATCCGTATATGCCATCAGCGCCCCGCGGCCAAGCCTTTCGCCCCCGCGTATCTCACGCGCAAGCGCCGGGTCCGCAATAAGTCCCCGTCCCATCATGACAGCATAAATACGGTCTCCGAACTTCTTTGATATCCACTCATAGTCCCCCGCAGTTCTTATGTCCCCGTTGTAGCATACAGGATGTCTGCTCTCCTCAAGGCATGCGGCAAAACAATCGATGTCCGGTGTTCCTTCGTATGCCTGCTTCATGACTCTGGGATGAATGATGACTCCTGATATCGGGTAACGATTGTAAACTCTTATTATGTCTCCGGCCTCTGATGGATCAGACACTCCTATCCTTGTTTTGACAGTTATGGATGTGTCAGTATTGCCGGCCTTCGACAGACCGTCGAAAGCTTCTTCAAAGAAAAGATCCAGCGCGTCAGTGTTCCTGAGGAACCCCGCGCCCTTCCCGCGTGATACGACAGTTGCCGACGGGCATCCCAGGTTCAGGTTTACTTCCCTGTATCCTGATTCCGAAAGCTTCATTACTGCCCAGCAGAACGCCTCGGCGTTGTTGGTCATCACCTGGGGAATCACCTGAATGCCATCGTCAATGATAGTTTTGTTATTGAGCGGAGAATAATCCGCCCGCTCTTTGTTCTGAAATTTAAAATCCTGTCCGGCGCTGATAAACGGCGTATAGTAGGCATCGACGCCTCCAAAACAGGTGTGATGCAGGTTCCTGTACGTATACCCGGTCAGTCCTTCCATTGGTGCAAAAAGGAGCTTCATTTTCAACTGATCCTCCAGGCAGTGTGGCTGCCTTCATCATCTCTTGTCACGATCAGCTGATCTTCGATTTCCTGCTTGAGTTCCGTCACGTGTGAGATTATCCCGATGAGCTTTGATCCTTCAGCCATCTCAACAAGCACCTTTACCGCCTGCTCCCTTGATCTGTCATCAAGAGATCCGAAACCCTCGTCAATGAACAGTATGTCAAGGTTTACCGAGGACGAGCTCTCCTTTATCCTGTCAGCCATTCCAAGAGCCAGTGACAGAGCCGCCATAAATGATTCGCCGCCTGAAAGTGTCATAACATCACGTTCCGTCCCGGTGACAAATGAATAGACCATGAGATCGAGTCCTCTGTTCCTGCCCTCTCCGGCTCTTTCAATATCTACCATGCGGAGCTCGAACTGGCCGGCAGTCATTGCCGTGAACCTTCTGTTCGCGCTGCGCAGTATTCTTTCAAGATGATAGCGCTGCACATATGTCTCCAGATCCATCCTGCTTCCTGAGACTTTTCCCGACACCCTTCCATACAGGCGGTTCACCCTGTCATATTCAGCTGTGGCTTTCTTTATCTTCTCTCCGCCCGGAGAGAGTCTTTCATAAATACTCCTGTTGTTTCGTCTTTCGGCTTCAAGCGCAGCTGCGCTGTCAGAGGCTGCGCTATAGGCAGCATCTGCCGCGGCTACATCTCCTGCGATCTGTTCCATATCAGGTCTCGGCCTTTTGTTTATGGCCTTTAGCGCTGCGTCCTTCAGCGTGCCCGCCGCAGTTTTCCTTCTGTCAAAATCCGCGCACTCTTTTCTCAGTTCTTCTGTTTCTTCGCGTCCGTGCTTCGCTGTTATCTCTTTCCATTCGACCTCTGTCATATTTTTTTCATTCATAATGTTCTCATATGACTTTTGCCGTCCGGAAAGTTCCTGCTCATGAAGCGGAATGTCCTTTTTATACTGCTCAATGAGAGCCGTCACGGAATCCCTTGCGTTCCTTGCAGCTTCAAGCTCCTTCTTTGCCGCCTTCAAGGCAGTATCCTTTTCATTCAAAACAAGTTCTGCCGCCTTAAGTGCATCGGCAGCTTCCTGCTCTGTGCCAAAATCCTTTGTTCCCTCAATGCTCGAAAGTGCGCTCCTTGCGCGCTCGTATTCTCCTGATGATATAGCAGCTGTTTCAGACAGTTTACCAAAGACCTCTTTAAGCCTGCTTCTTTCGCTGTCTGCGCCCGCCAGTTTTTCAGTCAGCTCTTTTTTCTCCTTCGCTGCAGCTTTGAGACGGGTCTCATTCCTCTCAAGCTCAGCCTTCGAATCTGACAGGATCCTGCTGTATTCTTTCGGAGATGACGCAGTGCTGACTTCCTCAGGTGCTTCTCCCTTGTAGTATTCTCCTATCTGCTTCACAAGCGCATTTGCTGCATCATCATATCTGTTCTTTTTCTCTTTAAGGGCAGCAGAGGCCGATCCCGCCTTTACCGACGCTTCCTCCTGTTTGCTCCCGAGGCCCTTTTGCTTTTCTTCCTCCGCATTAAGCATATCCTCGCTCACGCTCTCTTCATTGCCTGAGATACGGCACGGCGAAGGATGCTCCGTGGAACCGCAGACAGGGCAGGGCTTTCCCGCCACCAGTCCCTGCGCAAGTATCCCTGCCTGTCCGTCAAGAAAGCGGCTTCTCATAGCAGAATATTTAATGCTCTCAGCTTCGTACTCATCTCTTGCATCTTTATAGCCGGACGATGCTATTATCGCAGCTCTCTCCTGCTTTTCGGCATCATTTCCCAGCTCTGAAAGAACACCGGCCTCCTCAAGAAGTCTCGATATTTCCTTAATTCTGACATTCCATATAGTGAGTTCCTCATCAGCACCGGCAAGTATCGCGCTTCTTGCTCTCCACTCTTTCTCTTTTTCGTCAAAACGTTCCTGCCCGCTCTTAGCCTTTTCAAGCGCCCTTTCATCGGCGCTCTTCTTCTGCTCTGCATTCTCGAGCGCCTTTTTGGCGATACTCAGCCTTGAGAATGTCTCCTCAGCTTTCCTTACACGTTCTTCAACCTTGCTGAAATTGCTGCGTTCCGCATCACAGACCTTCGACGCATCAATCTCGGCATGTTCTTTTTCATCGGCGGCATCAGTAATTTCCGGAAGTTTTGTCATCTGCTCTGACAGCGATTTCTTTTCCAGATCGAGCGATTTCATGGCCGCTTCATAAAGGGCGTACACCGATCGTATTTCATACGATACGGTTATCTGTTTTTCAAGCATTCTCTTTTTATCTGTCTCCTGCTCTATTGCGGCAAGTGCAGCGAGTTCAGTCTCAGCCTGGCCGAGCTGAAGATAACTACCTGTAAGATCCTTTGCCGTCGACTCGACGCCTTTCTTTGTATCGCGCTCAGCTTTGAGTTTATCGCGCAAAACTGCAGCCTTACTGCATTTGTCATCTTCAAATGCTGTCAGATCTTTCAGTTCCGATATGAAATCAGGAATGCCCGAGAGTATCCCTTTACCTATCATATCTTTCAGTTCCTGCAGCTTCGATCCGTGCCTGTAATCAGCTGGGATTTCCAGACCCTGCACCAGTGCCACACATTCAGCCCTCGCAGCTGAAAGAACGTTCTCGCCTTCCCTCTTCATGTCCGCAAGTCTGTTCGTTATATCATCATATATGGCTGTTCCAAATAATTTTCTGAATATTTCTTTCCTGCTGTCGGACTTCGCGCGGAGAAGCTCCATGAATTCGCCCTGCGCTATCATTGCCACCTGCATGAACTGGCTCTTGCTAAGGCCCACTATTTCTCTGAGCTTATCATCTGTACCCTTAGGCTCATACTCTTTGCCATCAGGCATTATGAGGCTTACATACCCCTGGATCTCTCTTGTCCCTGTGCCCTTATTCGCACCACGCTCTATCTTCTTTTTGTGGCGCGGGACGCGCTTTACCGTGTACTCATCTGTGCTCCCGCCTCTTTCATTCGTAAAAACAAGTTCAACATAAGGTTCCACATCTATATCGGCGTACTGGCTCTGCAGAATTGTCCCTGTCTTTGTATACTCCTCTGAGCCCGCTTCGCCGTACAGAGCAAATACTATTGCATCGAAAACAGTAGTTTTGCCGGCTCCCGTATCACCTGTTATAAGAAAAAGATTCTGAGCTGTCTTTGTGAAATCTATATCGGTCTTTGCGGCATATGAGCCGAAGGCCTGCATTGTAAGTCTCCGGGGACGCATTTATGTTGCCTCCTTCACGCTGTTTATCACATCGCTCATGATCTTTCTGTAATCGTCATCAATTTCCGGATAAAACAAGCAGCACAGTTCAAAGGGATCCGGCGCCGTGCCTGTTCCCGCTGCCAAATCACTGTCGCCTATATCAGTTGCATGTCTTTCTGATTCACGCCTTATCTCAAGGAGATACGGAAATGCATCATGCAGTCTGTCCTTCATGTCAAACACATCATGCTCGACCTTATCCGTAAGCACTACAGAAACGTAGTCATCACATTTGTCCGCAAGGACTTCATCAAGGGTTCCTCGAATCACCTTTACCTGTCTTAACGGTTCCAACGGAAGCACCGTCGTATTTATATAATCATGCTTGTCGAGGCCGCTTGTTTTGCCGGTCATCTCGACCATCACGACGCCTTTGGCCTGCCCGGCTTCGCTGACGGAAGAGCATAGAGGTGTGCCACAGTATCTGGCAAAATCGCTGCCGACCTTCATCGGTTTATGAATATGCCCCAGTGCACAGTAATCAAAACTACTTATCGCGTCCGCAGTGACTTCATCTATGTTGCCGACCGTCCTTGTCTCTGAGTCCATACGCTCTATATCCCCGGCTTTTTTGCCCGCAGGAAGATAAAACTGATGGCTCACCAGAACATTTCGTTCCGATGTATCGACATCCTCACGCGCTATGAGACGGTGCAGAGTCTCATTATACGAAAAACTGTTCCCGTTTTCGTCAGTTCCGACGACCTGTCTTACCATAGAAGGTCTGACAAAAGGAAGAAGATAAAAATTCACGTTCCCATACGCATCGCGGAGCGTGACTTTTTCCATGTGGTCATCCTCATTTACCGGCGGCACTCCTATCATATAGACATTCTGCCTTGAAAGCAGTCCGCGAAAACAGTTCACTCTCTGCGCACTGTCATGATTGCCGCTTATCATCATGATCGCGGCATCAGGAACAGCCTTCCTGAGATCATTTATGAACTTGTCGAAGACCCGGACAGCATCGGCAGATGGCACAGCTTTGTCATATATGTCACCTGCTATCACGACTGCGTCCGGCTTATACTGTGCTGCCAGATCTGAAATTTTGCCGAATATGTACTTCTGATCTTCTTCAAGATCACGATTTATGAGCTTAAGCCCGATATGAAGATCCGAGATATGAAAGAATTTCATAATTTCTCCAAAACACGTCTTACCGATATGTTCCTGTCTTACTTCATTTCCATCGCCGATCTGATTCCTGCCATAAGCTCATCATATGTTTCGAATGACGGCAGTTCAGGATAGTCTGCTCTGATCTTATCTGTTGTTTTGAAAAGAAACCCCGCCCTGCTCGCTTGTATCATTGCAAG
>JAAZDA010000126.1 GCA_012512995.1 Clostridiales bacterium
GAAGTCCGTATGTCATTGGACTACGGGACACAGATTCACCCCAAGAGTGGAGAAGAGTTTTTTCATCACGGAATAGATTTTATCACCAAGCACTATCTGCTGTCAGCTTGTGCGGATGGAATCGTCAGTGGTATCGGAAGTGACGCACGGCACGGACTCTTTCAGGTAATCCGATACGGCAAGTATGAAGTTACCTATGCTCATCTGTCCAATGTGCTGGCGACTTTTGGAATGAAGGTAAAGGCTGGAAGCGTGACGAGTGTCAGTGGAGAACTCCTTCATATAGAAGTGAGATACGACGGAGAAGAAATCAATCCTCTTGAATTTCTTACTATGATTTACGGTAATCTCAAGATGATGCAACAGCAAGGAGAAGTGGGTATGCCGGATTTTGATACCATCGACATGGATATTCCGACAGACTTTGAAGACAATCAGGAAGAAGTAGAACAGTTGATGCTACGCTTTTATCCTGACTACCTGGCTGAACTGAACGACGGAAAATACTTATTGCCCCAACATACGGAGCAGTCGCTTCGCAATATCTTCTCCTTGTCGGCCGTCAAGAACTATTTCTATGAGGTGATACCATCATTGAGTAATCCCTTGGGTGTCGGGCAAAGAGCTGTGCCGGTGGCGGCCAAAGTGCAAAACTTGCTGATTGGCGACTTTCTGAACTATATGGCGTTGCGGCATCAGATATTCCTATCCACTCTAAGCGAAAGCGATAAAAAAAAACTTCTGACGAAGCCTTAAGAAGCCGAGGAATCATCGATCCTCTGGCAGAACTGGAGATAGATGTACAGAGCTTTGACATACCGAGGCTGATTACGGTCTATCCTGATCAGGCCGGAATCCGATGGTGGACGAAGGCATGGTTCAACAACCAGGAAGAAGGAGAAGATTCCATCGAAATCACCCGGCAGACGGCTGTTCACTTTCTACAAAGTCTGATAGACAAGGATACCATGCTTGAAGAGTATTTCCCTAAACAAATGGAAATTTATCGCAATGCCATCGAGCAAACAAGAGTGCAATTACTGAAACAAATCAATATCTCATGAATAGTCCTAAACAATCACAACGGTTCGCAGAAATTGAGTATTGTCTGCAACGCTATTTTGATGGCCAGTTGGCTCCGGTTATGGGTAATGTCCAGCAAGAATTGTCTAAAAAGCAGATAAAAGAATACAGCGACTATACCACCAGTATCAATGGAATCCTACGTTCGGCGGCCAGCGGAATGAATGGAATGCCGGACGATTTCATGCAGTATGTCAAACTCACCGGTGAATGGAATAGTAAAACCGCAGAGGATTATGTGGAAATGTGCCGTGAGCGGATAAGCACCTCAAAAGAATTTCAGAAAGATTTGGGATGTATGGCCGAAGAGTGGCGAAATACTGTAGTAGCCGAAATCGGGCGAGAAAGGTATGATACGCTCTCAAAGGAATTGGGAGGTGACCTTGCTTCCGCCTACGTGGATTACCGTGTGGAACAGATGATGGTGGACAAGATGGTAGCGGATGAGATGCCGAAATCATCTGTGGAGTATATACTTCGTAAAGGAGCTTCGGAAAGTTTGTTGGGGCTTTCGCAATCAATGTCTAAATCACCCTTGGAGCAAGAAATAGAAAGGAAAGGCGAAGCTGCCTATCATCCGGATTGGGTGGAGAAAGGTGCGGGAAAAGCTGTAGCGTTTGGGGCTGATGTGGTTACGACGGGTGGCTTTTCTTCCTGGGCTTCCATTGGAAAGCTGTTTGGAACCGAAGTGGTCTTTAGCGGAGTGGAGTTTTGTCTTGACAAGAAGCGGAAAGAGAAGGCTGTCACTATCGAAGATTGCATCAGTAAAGGTGTATTTGATTCGAAGCAGAATGTCTTTGAGGATTTCAGAAAACGAGGCAAAGCAATCAACTCTTGGGAGAACGACTATGTGCTATCATTCAATAACCAACTGAAAAATAGAATGGCTATATCAACTGAAAAACCTTTCTGGGTGAAAGAATCGGGAAAACCGCTTTGGCAACCTTCTTTACCTGTTGCATCGGAGAAAGAACGGAAGCCCGAATACGCTCAAGTACCGATGGTGGTCGCACCCGGACATGAGCAGGAATATCTTGACAATCTGAAAAGAACGCAGGAGGTTCCCAAGAAAGAGACACCCGAATCGGCAGTGGAAAAATCAGAGTCGTATTCGGGAAAAGGGACTGCGGAGAATTTTGCAAAATCGGATATGGGGAAAACATCCACCAATGAAAACGGATGGGGTACTTTCTTGGGGTCGGTCGGACTAAATGGACTGGGCGATATTGGAAAGAATTTAGGCTATGTAGTGTCCATGCTTCCTGATATGCTCATAGGACTCTTTACGGGGAAAACAAAATCCCTGAACATAAAGGATTCGATGATGCCTATTGCTTCCATTCTGATAGGAATGTTTGTGAAAAATCCACTGCTAAAGATGGTCTTGATTGGCATGGGAGGATTGAATCTGCTTAATAAAGCCGGTCACGAAGCAATGGAAAAGCAGGAAGGACGGCCGTTGCAAAGTGCAGGAATGGAACCACATTTCAAAACTTATCCTGATGAACCGCTGAATCCACGCATCGAAAATCCGGTACTACAAGGTAATAGTCTTATCGCTACCATTGACAAAGTGCCGTGCAGTATTCAATTGCCAAATTCCGTGGTCGCTGCTTATGAAGCCGGAGCGTTACCGCTGAATACGCTCGCCAATGCGGTGCTGGCTAAGAATGACCAGATGCGTCAGGTGGCACAGGAGAATTACCGGACTGCGGAGAATAATCAATCGGAAGATAGGGAACGAACTGTCGTTATGAAATAATTAAAGTATGAGCAAAGAAGAATTAATAGAATTAGCAGATAGCTCCATTAAAGATCCAGAAACAAGAAAAGTTGTTGATGGCACCGCTAATGGTGCGTTCGGAATAGAACAGGCGGCCGCTTTGGAGAGGTCACTCACGTTCGGTGGGCAGGGATTGTTGAATGTACGAGGGGTTATGGATGAGAAGAGAGTAGCTCCTTTTTTGGAAAAGTATGATCTAACAGAAGATGCGCAGAGATATGAAGAAATCATTTCTATAAATCCCAATGATTATGATCTCACGGAAGATGCAGAGAAGTTCATGGATCGCTTTAATATAGCTGTTAAGACGGCATCCTATCAGGAGCTAAAAC
>JAAZDA010000127.1 GCA_012512995.1 Clostridiales bacterium
CGCTTGTTCCTGCCCACCACGCCGCCCCTGGCGCCTTTGCGCCAGGCTGCCAACCAGTCGGTGCGTGTGCGCGCCGCGCTGCTGGACCGCCTGGTCACCCAGGTGGGCGAAGTCATGATCACGATCGGTGTCATATGGATCGCAGCAGGTCTGGTGATCCTGGCATTCACACTTGTGATCTTTGCCGGGAGAAGGATAAGACGTGAGGCAGTGCCGGGCAGCGGATTCCTTCGTTTTGCCGCTTGTTTTGGCAGAGCGACTGCTGTCATTGTCACATATGCTATGCTTGTAATGACCCTTAATTGTTTTGTCGTGTACCACGCGACGGGACTGCCGGCACCGGAGTTAACAGAAAGTGAGCAACAGACCAGATACAGCACGGAAGCGCTCGGTGATCTGCGTGACTTCATCGTGAGCGAAGCGAATATGTACGCAGTGATCGTTGATCGCGATGATGACGGCGAAGTAGTCATCGGTGAGGAGCCCAAACAGGAGGCTGTTGATTGTATGCTGAGCCTGTCGGAATCTTCTGATGAATACAGTTGCCGCAAAGGCTATTATCCTGAGCCAAAGGGCATGTATTACTCACATCTTATGAGTCAGTCATATATGCAGGGATATTATTTCCCGTTTTCGATGGAAGCCAATTACAATACGGACATGACAGTGATGCGCGTGCCTTTTACGCTCTGCCATGAGCTTGGGCACCTCAAGGGATACATGAAGGAAGATGACTGCAACATGCTGGGCTTTCTGGCCTGTCTCGAAAGCGATGACCCTGCTTTTGTGTACAGCGGATATCTCGGTGTGCTGGCCTATGTCAATAACGCCTGGTATAAGGCAATCGGATATGACACGCAGGAGTACCTCTCCCATCCGCTTGTCTCGGAGCAGGTAAGCTTCGATGACGAATTCCTTCGGGAAGACATCTGGGACGAAGTCGAAGAGAATGCGGTCGTAGACACAGAAACTGTACACAAAACAAATGTAGTCCTGTCAGATGCATCCATGAAAGCGAATGGAATCAGGGCCGGAAGAGACAGCTACGACCTTGTGGTATCGCAGCTCCTTGACTGGTGGGCCGAGACAGGCAGTAAACTGAATTAGAAGAGGATCATATGACAGACGTAATTGTTGACACACTTATTGACGCGGTGAAACTCATACCGTTCCTTTTTATCACCTACCTGATCATGGAATTTCTGGAGAGCAGGACCGGTGACAAAACACAAAATGGCGTAAGGAAAGCCGGGTGGCTCGGACCCTTGTGGGGCGGAGTCCTTGGAATGTTCCCGCAATGCGGGTTCTCTGCGGCGGCTTCTAATTTTTACGCAGGGCGCGTGATCTCGGTGGGTACGCTTCTTGCAGTCTATCTTTCAACATCGGATGAAATGCTCCCGATAATGATCTCTGAGCAGGCTCCTGTGGCGACTATGATCAAGATCATGCTGACGAAAGTCGTTATAGCTGTTGCTGCAGGATTTATAGTGGATGCCGCGATGCACATGTCAAAGAGCATGACAACAGGGCAGGCCGACAGTGATGAAGGACTGGAGATAGAGAGACTTTGCCGCAAGGAAAAATGCCACTGTGATGATGAGGGCGGCAGCATATGGAAGTCTGCGCTGAAGCATACAGTCAACATACTGATATTTGTTATCATCATCACGTTCGTGCTCAACTGCGCGTTCCATTATGTGGGCAGCGAGAGGCTTGAGTCACTCTTTTCGAATGTGCCTGTTGCAGGAGAAATGATCGCAGCACTTATTGGTCTTATCCCGAACTGCGGCGCATCCGTGCTCCTGACGCAGTTGTACCTGCGGGGTGTAATGAGCGCGAGCCAGCTGATAGCGGGTCTCCTTGTCGGAGCCGGAGTGGGGATGCTCGTTCTTTTCAGAGTAAATCCGGACACAAAGGAGAATGTCAGGATCACAGCTCTATTGTATGTTATCGGTGTTCTTGGGGGTGTAGTGGTATCTGCACTCGGAATGGTGTTCTGATCGGAGGTGGAAATGTCCCGTGTGAAAACAGCAAGGGGGGACCTGAGGAGAAGTGACACAGGGCGCGGCACAGATACGATAGGTTCTCTCATTGAGAGCTCAGATGTACTCAATAAACCGCAGGAGGCCCTTCGGTTCGATACGAATGAGATAAGACTGCCGGTGCGGCCGCATTGGCATTATTACATGGAGATCGTCTATGTACTTGAGGGCAGCATCCGTATAGAGAGCAACGGAGAGTCAGAACTTCTCGAACCGGGGGATTTTTATATGGTGCGCCCTGAGATAGTGCATGCCTTCTTTTCAGATGAAGGGAAACACGCTGTCATGGAGGTGCTCAAGTTCGATGTGAGCCGCCTTCGATCAGGCAGCAGTTATGTTCCCAAAATGGATGTTGTCCTGCGCAATGCGGGGAACATTCAGCATGCCCCGATGTTATTCAGGAGTGAAAAAATCAGCAAATATTCCATAGGCAAGTCAATGATCAGGATCCGCGAGGAACTTGAACACAAGGAGTATGGATACGATCTTATGGTGGAGAGCAGGATCGCAATGATAATGGTCGATGTCCTGAGGATATGGAGACAGGAAGGCTACAGTCTCGATGCCGCGATAACAGAAGATACCGAGGGAATATCGATCCACAACATCACTGCTTATATCGATGAACATGCCGGAGAGGATCTGCGCGTAGAGAAACTGGCGGAGCTCTGCAGCATGAGCTATTCATATTTTGCACGAAGTTTCCACAGCCTTTACGGCCGTTCCTGCAAAGAGTATATAGAACATATACGTGTCACCAAGGCGGAGGATCTTCTACTCTTCACGGACTGCGATCTCAGTTACATTTCGCAGGAAACAGGTTTTGCCGACAGCAGCCATCTCATCAAGACATTCAGGAGGCTCAGGGGCATAACTCCAAAACAATATAAGACCCGCAACTCAAAGGTCTATATGGTATAATGCATTGAGATTACGGAGATGAACGGGCTCCGTTAAGGAGGCAGTATGAAACTTATCAGTGCGATAGTACCCTGCTATAACGAAGAGGAAAATGTCAGCTATTTCTATGACGAGTTCATAAAGAATAAGAGCTTTTTTGATGCAAATGATCTGGCTTATGAGCTGATATATGTCGATGACGGATCAAGTGATGCAACTGCCGCAGAAGTCAGAAAATTAATCGAAAAAGACAGTAATGTGCATCTGATTTTACTGTCGCGCAATTTCGGCAAAGAATCCTCAATGTATGCTGGAATGCAGATGGCGAAGGGTGATTATGTCGTCATCATGGACAGTGATCTTCAGGATCCGCCGTCGCTCATTCCGGAGCTTTATGGGTATCTTCAGGAAGGCTATGATGTCGCGGCAACAAGAAGGACGACACGAAAAGGAGAGCCGCCGATACGCTCTTTCTTTGCAAGAGCGTTCTACCATATCATCAATAAATGGTCGCAGACAGAGATCGTTGACGGGGCAAGGGACTATCGTCTTATGACACGTCAGGTAGTGGATGCTGTACTGTCGATGTCGGAGTACTGCCGCTTTTCAAAGGGTATTTTCAGCTGGGTCGGATTCAGGACAAAATGGGTGGAGTACGAGAATATCGAGCGCGTCAAGGGAGAGACAAAATGGAATTTCTGGAGCCTCTTCACATACGCGATGGATGGA
>JAAZDA010000128.1 GCA_012512995.1 Clostridiales bacterium
CAGACAAGCTTATAAGTTATATCGGAGATAAGACAGCAGTGGGAACTGCTGACATAAAGGCAATCTGCACGCCGGTCATTCAGGATCGGATCTTCGATCTTATCGATGCGATCGCTGCGGGCAGCAATTCGGATGCAATGCGGATATATCTTGATATGGTCAAACTTGAGACGCCTCCCCAGGTAATACTTGTTTTGCTGGTAAGGCAGTACAACAGATTCCTGCAGATGAAAGAGCTGCAGAATCTGAGCAATGAAGAGATCGCATCAAAAATCGGAATCAAGTCGTGGCTGGTCGGAAAGACGAGACCGGCACTGGCGAAATATCGCTCGTCAGCACAGATAGAACGTTTGCTTGATCTATGCGTGAGTGCGGATGCAGATTATAAAAGCGGGAAAATGAGTGACAAAATTGCGCTTGAGACGCTGATAAATGCACTCAGCCTGGAAGTCAGGAGGCAGTAAATGGAAAGTGATATAAGAGAGCCGAAGCCGCAGGAAATATACAGACATTTTCGTGGTAATCTCTACCAGATAATGACTATCGCGGATGATTCAGAGACCGGTGAGAAGCTGGTCGTATATCAGGGAATGTATCCGCCATACCGTGTCTGGGCAAGAGGCCTTCGCAACTTTACGGAGAAGCTCGATCCTGGTCGTTATCCAGAGGCAAAACAAGTTCGTCGTTTTGAACTTGTGGAGAAGGACGATGAAGATGAAGAGAAACGCGTGCCAAATTTCATGAGCAGGTACAGGAATGACGGGCATGGTAAGGAAAATGAGGATACGAGTGTAGAACATCGTGTAGCATCGGGTATTGATGCAGTGGATGAAGCGGAAGCTGTCGATGGAGAAGGACAGCTTGATCCGATGGTCGAGAAATTCCTTGATGCAGATTCGACAGAAGAGAGACTCAATATTCTTATGGCAATACACAGTCGTATCACGAATGACATGATTGATACTATGGCGGTGGCAGCAGGTCTTGAAATAGAGCCGGGCACAGTTGATGAAAGATGGAGCGATCTCAGGGAATGTCTGCTGACGATCGGCAGGTATGAGCAGAGCAGGGATCACTTTCACGGATAATGTTTTGACCAAATAAATTCAGGCATGAGGTATGAAATGAAATTATTGTCAGTTACTATCCCTTGTTACAATTCAGAAGCATATATGTCGAAATGCATAGATTCTCTGCTGATTGGCGGGGATGACCTCGAGATCATAATCGTCGATGACGGTTCTACAGACAGGACTGCTGAGATCGCCGACCGTTATCAGGTCATTAATCCTAATATTGTCAGAGTGATCCACAAAGCGAACGGCGGGCACGGATCAGCAGTGAATGCAGGTATTGAGGCTGCCACAGGGCTCTTTTTCAAGGTTGTCGACAGCGATGACTGGGTAAAGGATACAGCCCTCATGAAGATCATAGATTTTCTTCGCACAAATGCCGGATCCAGACCGCAGCTTGATATGCTTGTATCAAATTTTGTCTATGATAAGGTCGGAGAGCCAAGACATAAGGTAATGCAGTACCGCAAGTCGCTTCCGGTCGGACAGTTTTTCTCATGGGCAGATGTGAAGAGATTTCATAAAGGTCATTATATTCTTATGCACAGCGTTATTTACCGCACCGGACTTCTTCGTGAGTGCGGAATAAAGCTACCCGAGCACACTTTCTATGTAGACAACCTTTATGTTTTTGAACCGCTGCCGTACGTAAAGAATATGTACTACATGGATATCAATTTTTATCACTATTTTATCGGACGGTCAGACCAGTCAGTAAATCAGAAGGTGATGATATCAAGGCTTGATCAGCAGATACGTGTCAACAGGCTGATGGTAGATTATTATTGCGATAAAGACACAAGGACAAAGATGAATCAAATGCCGATGTGTCGTCAGTATATGTATAATTACCTGGAAATAATTACAACTATTTCATCAGTACTTGCGCTGTGTTCGTACACTAAAAGTGATATGACCAGGAAGAATGAATTATGGCAATACATAAAGGATAAGGATTTCTTTCTATACAGGAAACTGCGTCTGGGAATTTTTGGAATAGCAATGAATGCACCGGGAAAGGGTGGAAGAGATATTACTGTCGGCGGATACAAGGTGGTCAGGCATTTCTTCAACTTCAACTAGACAATCCGGGCAGGCAGTCAGATGGCGTTTATTCTGACTGCTCTGCTCCAAACCTTACGAAGGCGCCTCTCCTGATCATTTTTCCGGAAAAAGTGAATCCAAGATGGAAGCACAGGAAGTATGAGAATACTGCCAGTGCGCAGGCACAGCAGACGTCAAAGAAAGAATGCTGCTTGATGAATAACGTTGAAAGAATGATGAGCACACCCAACGTGACTGAAGCAATTCTTACACCCGTTTTGCGGAAAATCCTCCAGGAACTGTGAAGTATTCCTGCAACTACTGCGATAGTGTTATAGACATGGATACTCGGACACAGGTTAGTCGGTGTATCTGACTGGTACAATGCAGCAATCATATGCGTGAAAACATTATCGCGCGGAAATTCTCCGGGCCTTAGGAACTGGATATTGGGCCAGATCGAGGAGATTATTAGGAACAGCGACATACCTATACACAGGAATGATGCTGTGCGGTAATAAGTGCCACGATCCTTGAAGTACAGGAAAACGACAGATACAATAACGAAAGCAAACCATAACTCGTAGGGAACAATAAACTCCTCAATAAAGGGAATGCGGTCATCGATCCAAGTGTGGATCACTGTGTAGTGAAGTCTGTTTATGTGTTCAAGAACAGTAAACCAGATTATATAAACTGAAAAAAAGATCATGAGCGGGAACATATCATAAAGATTCACAAAGAACCACAGGGCAAACTGTTTAGTGCTTCTGCAGTCCCTTATACGTACAGGTGTTATTCTTTTTGCTTTTTCAAGATAATTCCGCATTGAGCAAAACCTCATTGACGTTAACACTGTCTTTAACTTTATGAGTTTATCCCTGCTGAAAACTTGTTTCAATATCCAAAGAGCTGAAAATAACCTTATTTAATAAAGTTTTTACAAAATTATTACCAAACTGATTTTTGAAAAGGCAAAACAGTTGCCCTTCACTTCAGGAAATGGTATGTTTATTCGCGGCAGCAAATCTTCGGATAAGTCAAATATCCGGAAATAAACAGTATTTAATCTCATAGTGATAGCGGTGAATCAAGGAGGAGAGTCTAATGTATTCAATTGAAGAACTGAGGAAAGAAGACCCTGAGATAGCGCAGGCAATTGAAGATGAGATCCAGCGTCAGAACGATCATATCGAGTTGATCGCGTCTGAGAACTGGGTGAGCAAGGCAGTCATGGCAGCAATGGGCAGCCCGCTTACAAACAAGTATGCCGAAGGTTATCCGGGACATCGCTATTACGGCGGATGCCAATATGTTGATGTAGTTGAGGATCTTGCCAGAGACAGAGCCAAAAAGCTCTTTGGCTGTGAATACGTAAACGTTCAGCCTCATTCCGGAGCACAGGCAAACCTCGCTGTTGAATTCGCGATTCTCAAGCCAGGCGACACGCTGATGGGCATGGATCTGAGCCAGGGCGGACATCTCACACACGGCAGCCCGGCTAATATTTCAGGTGCATATTTCAATGTCGTTCCTTACGGCGTTAATGAAGATGGATATATTGATTACGATAAACTCATGGAGACTGCAATGGAAGCGAAGCCGAAGCTTATAATTGCAGGTGCTTCAGCTTATGCCAGAGCAATAGACTTCACAAAATTCCGTGAAGTTGCAGATGCCTGCGGGGCAGTTCTCATGGCGGATATCGCTCATATTGCAGGTCTTGTTGCCACAGGTCTTCATCAGAGTCCTATCGGCATCGCAGATGTAGTTACTACAACGACTCACAAAACGCTCCGCGGACCCCGTGGAGGAATGATAATGTCCATGCAGGATGCGGCTGATAAATGGAAATTCAACAAGGCTGTATTCCCGGGAATCCAGGGTGGCCCTCTTGAGCACGTAATAGCAGGTAAGGCAGTATGCTTCAAAGAAGCTCTGCAGCCAGATTTCAAAGTATATCAGCAGCAGATCCTCAACAATGCACAGGCACTGTGCAAGGGCCTTCAGGACCGCGGCATTAAGATCGTTTCAAACGGAACGGACAATCATTTGATGCTTATTGATCTCACCAATTTTGATCTCACAGGCAAAGAGGTCGAGAAGTGGATGGATGACGCTCATATCACAGCGAACAAGAATACCATCCCCAACGAGCAGCGCTCTCCTTTCGTTACAAGTGGTATACGTCTCGGGACACCGGCAGTTACAACGCGCGGCATGAAGGAAGACGATATGGATCAGATCGCAGAGGCAATCTCTCTTGTCATCAAAGAGAAGGAAGCTGGCATTGACAAGGCAAAGGCAATAGTTGCAGAACTTACTGCAAAGTATCCGCTTAACTGATAAAAAAGGATTGTTCAGGGTGATCAATGGCAGCAAAAACGAAAATCAGGCCATGTCATGAACATAGATTTTACAAACTGATGGATGTGATGCTTGTCGCTGTCTATGCGGCAGGCATCATACCTGTTTTATACGCTTCTTTTTTTTCACATCCGCTTGCGGATGATTATTCCAGTGCATACGAAACACATCTTGCAATCAGCTCCGGCGGATTGCTTTCTGTAATACCAGCGGCAATATCACATATGGTAAGAGTCTACAGCGAATGGCAGGGAACGTGGTCAGCGGAGATACTGTTTGCTCTGCAGCCGGGCATCTTCGGAGAAAATGCCTACTTTATTACGACCGTTGTTATGCTTACTATGCTTACAGCTTCAGTTCTTGTCCTTTCTCATGAACTGATCAGCATCATGGCAGGCAAAACACGTTCTGCCGCGCTTTGCATCGGTCTGTCTTCTTTGTTTTTCATGGTCCAATTCGTGCCATCTCCGGCGGATAGCTTCTTCTGGTGGAACGGCAGCGTCTATTACACGTTCTTCTTTGCTCTTTCATTATTTGTCATAGCTGTAATGGTAAAAATCATCAGGACAGGGAGTCCCGTTATGGCAGGAACCGCCACTGTAATTGCGCTTATCGTCGGTGGAGGAAATTACACCACGGCGCTTCTTACGTTTGAGATAGTAATACTCATGATCGCAGTTTGTTTTATATACATGAATAAATACAAATGGCGTCTTATCCCGGCTTTTATTGCACTTACGTGCTCATTTGGCGTGAGCGTGGCAGCGCCCGGCAATCAGGTCAGAATGTCCAGCGTCGGCAGTGGCATGAGTGCGATAAGTGCCGTGAAGGCTGCAATCGTACAGGCGGTGGTATTCATAAGAGAATGGATGGATCTACCTATACTGGCATTTATTATCCTGCTTGTGCCTATAATACTTATGGCAGGAAAAAGTGTGAAGAATATTCTGTGGAGCCACGTGATCATTTGTTTTGCTGTAACATTCCTGCTGTTCGCCTCAGAGCTGGCACCTGCATATTTCGGAATCGGCAATTACGGTGAGGAACGCCAGGTAGATATATACTATTATTCGTTTATTCTGTTTGTTGCGACAGATGAATTTGTGCTTGTGACAAAGATCAGGAATCATGTGTGTTCATCTGACTTAATGTCTGCATGTTTCGTAGCTGCCTCGGCAATACTTGTCATAACAGGCTGCATGCTTAATGGATGGTCGTCGCCAACATCGGGGGCGTGCCTGAAAGCTGCAATCAACGGCTCACTGAGAACGTATGACCATGAATGCCAGGCTATGTCATCATCTATAATTACTGAGGTGGGCAAGAGCGGTGACAGTGCGGCGGCAACGGACGTAATAATTGACGGGGTGGAATCAACGCCTGAAATATTTCATGATGCGCTTCCTGGAACCGATCCCGAGGACTGGGTCAATGTTTCGATGGCAAAATATTATGGGGTGAGAAGCATAACTGTGCGGTAATTAAGAATTGTCGAATTGATATCAACAATATGCTCAATAGAGTACAATTCAGCCTATTGTACTAAAATGTACGACTTTTCAGAATATTTAAATACATGTTGACTAATGTCAGATGACTTGCTATCATTTAGTTAACAAAAGAAAAGAAAGGTTAGGGACAGACCAATGTACCGTAGATGAACCAAAGAATTATAAACGACAAGTTGTAAGTGGTACTTGAGTAAATGCAAAAGCTGCTTAGAAGAGCAGCCAGACCAATGAAATAGTACAGTGAGGACTTATAAAGCAAAAGATTTAAAGAACAGAACTGAATGGAACAAAACCAAATACATCAGAACGATGATAGAAAGGCGGTATAGTCCAAAGTTCTGTAACAGGTAACAGAGAAATATAATGTTAAATGTCTCACGTGAGACTCAAAGAAAACACAAATTGTTCGGATTCAGAATCATGAAGAGTGATGGATCAATTGGATTCTTCTGAAAGCCGATGAAGCTGGGAATCACAAATGACATCACAGTACAATGTGTACGAAGGTGAATGAGGACGAAGACGAATCACATATGGAGGTACTGGATAGTTGAATAACCAGGATAGTCCGATCGGACAGTAAAACCCTCGAGAGCTTGTAACATGATGAAGCACTCGAGGGTTTTCGATTGTCCGGAAATAGTCTGCTTGTGTATAATGGAACAAAAGATATAACACCAGGGTGGACATAATGATGAGATCAAAGAAGAGATCGTCAGCAATTCTTTCGGTCATATTGGCAGCATCACTCCTTTTTGGGTGTGGCGCATCTAAAGAGACCGGCACAGATAAGACTGCAAATATTACGGCATCTTCAGACATAACAGAGTCCCCAGCCACAACAGAGTCTCCAGCCTCATCAGAATCCCAAGTTGTCACAGAGCCTTCAACTGTACCAGAATCTTCAGTCACGTCAGAAAGCGTTGATACAACAGGCTCGGAAACGTTAATTGAATCTGCTGCGGATGAAGGAAGTGAAAATGAGGTGAGTGAATATATTGCGGCTATGCCACTTGAAGATAAAGTGGCACAGCTTTTCTATGTGGCGCCGGAAGCTATAACGGGTGTCGATACAGTGACGATGGCGGGAGCAACTACGCAGCAGGCACTGGCTGATAATCCTGTTGGAGGTATCATTTATTTCGGAGCAAATATTGTGAGCAGGGAGCAGCTGAAGACTAGGATCTCAAATACGAAGTCATATTCCAGATATCCGGTCTTTATCGGAACAGATGAAGAAGGCGGAACGGTAAACAGGATAGCAGGAAGTGCGATAGAAGCGGAAGACTCTCTTGTAAAAGATGTTGGAACAATGAAGAGTGTCGGTGCTACAGGTGATGCTTCAAAGGCTTATGACGCCGGGCAGACTATAGGCTGTTATATGCATGAACTTGGATTCAATATGGATTTTGCCCCGGTAGCAGGAGTCCTCACAGATCCGGAGAACAAGACGATCGGAACAAGGTCTTTTGGCTCTGATCCGGCACTTGATGCAGCTATGGTGGCTCAGTTTACTGATGGCCTTCACGCGGAGGATGTTTTGTCTTGTGAGAAGCATTTCCCGGGACTCGGAGATACGAATGTTGATACTCATACAGGGGAGGCAACGACGCAGAGGTCTCTTGATGATATGAGAACGACAGATTTCATATCGTTTGGAGGAGGAATAGACGCGGGAACAGATTTTGTGATGGTGGGTCATGTTTCGTGTCCTAATGTGACAGGAAATAACTCGCCGGCATCTCTTTCTGAAAAGATGATAAGTGAGGTGCTTCGCGGAGAACTTGGATATGATGGGATCGTCATAACTGATTCATTACAGATGGGCGCTGTAACTCAGTATTACTCAAGTGGAGAAGCTGCAATAAAAACAATTCAGGCAGGAGCAGATATGCTGCTGATGCCTGAAGATTATCACGAAGCGTATGAAGCTGTACTTAATGCCATCAATGACGGAACTATATCTGAGGAGCGGATAGACGAATCGCTCAAGAGAATCTACAAGGTGAAATTGAAACTTAAATAGCTTTTTCTTTGTCCTCTTTCTGGAGGTTCTTTTCGGCGGTGCTCAGCATAAGTTTGATCCTGTTCAGCTGGTTGACCTCTGAAGCACCGGGATCATAATCAACAGCGGTGATATTTGCTGCCGGATAATGACGGCGGATCGCCTTAATGACACCTTTGCCGACAACGTGGTTCGGCAGGCAGCCGAAGGGCTGTATGCACACTATATTACCGACTCCACTGTTTATCAGTTCGATCATTTCACCTGTGAGGAACCAGCCCTCACCAGTCTCGTTACCTATTGAAACAATCGGTTTTGCATAATCCACGATCTTGTATATCGAAACAAACGGCTCAAAATGTTTGCTCTTTATCAGCTCTCTGTTGATGGGCTTAAGGAAGGCCTGGATCGCATTTATGCCAAGACGGCATGAGAGTGCGGCCTTTCTTGATGTTCCAAGTTCGTCAGCCTTATATATCTGATTGTAGAAGCAGTAGAGCATAAATCCCATAAGTGAAGGAACGTTTGCTTCGGCACCCTCATGTTCCAGCAGATCAACAAGGTGGTTATTCGCAAGCGGAGAATACTTGACAAGTATTTCGCCGACTACACCTACCTGCGGCTTGCGCACTTCAGATACAGGGAGGGCATCAAAGTCACGTATGATCTCTTTGCACATCTTCTGGACCTTATGGAGATCAGGACCGTTTACGGTTGTAAGGAAATCTATACACTTCTTTTTCCATTTCTCATGCAGAGCATCAGCAGAACCTTTTTCGAGTTCATAGGGGCGCATGCGGTACAGGCATTTCATGAGAATATCACCGAACACGCAGGCAAAAGCAAGGCGGACAAGTGTTTTGAGGTCGATCTTGAAGCCCGGATTTCCTTCAAGACCTGAAAGGTTAGCCGAGATAACAGGGACCTGGCTCATTCCAGCCTTAACAAGCGCGCGTCTTATGAATCCGATATAGTTTGAAGCTCTGCATCCGCCGCCTGTCTGTGTGATTATGATGGCGGTCTTGTTGACATCGTATTTTCCGGATTCGAGTGCTTCCATGAATTGACCGACAACACAAAGTGAAGGGTAGCAGGCATCGTTATTAACGTACTTTAGACCATAGTCGACAGATTTTCTTGTTGCGTTGTCGAGGACGACAAAATTGTAACCACAGGAGCGGAATGCGGGCTCGATGAGTTCAAAATGTATCGGTGACATCTGGGGGCAGAGGATCGTGTAATTATCTTTGTACATCTGTTCTGTGAATGGAACTTTCTTTATCGCGGACGAATTGACCGTGCGCTCAGTGTGGTTCCTGTCGCGGATCCTGAGAGCCGCAATGAGGGAACGGACACGTATGCGCGCCGAGCCGAGATTATTGACTTCGTCGATCTTGAGGCAGGTGTAAATTTTGTCTGAGCCGGAAAGAATGTCATTTACCTGATCTGTCGTTACAGCATCAAGCCCGCAGCCGAATGAGTTCAGCTGTATGATATCAAGGTCATCGCGCGTTTTTATGAATGATGCCGCTGCATAGAGACGCGAGTGGTACATCCATTGGTCGAGCGCAAATATCGGGCGCTCAGGCTCAGCAAGATTGGAGATGGAATCCTCAGACAAAACAGCTATACCGTAGCTGTTTATCATCTCTGGAATGCCGTGGTTGATCTCCGGATCTATGTGATAAGGGCGACCGGCGAGAACAATGCCGTGTACATGATTCTCCTCCATGTATTTGAGCGTTTCAACGCCCTTTTCTTCAACTTCTTTGTGAACTGCGGAAAGCTCAGCCCAAGCTTCGGCTGCGGCTGTTTTGATCTCTTCAGATGTGAAAGGGTGCTCCCAGTACCAGCCGGGTCTGCCGGCTGCTTCACTCAGATAAGCACTGCGATCAGCCTGCGCCGTATATGCGTAACGCTCTGCATCATTTTCTGTGTGACAGAATTCCTTCTCAAGACCTTCGACTACTGTGCCGAGATCCGTGAAAGCCATGAAGGGATTGCGGAATTTGACAGTTCCGTCTGAAATCTCATCAACATTATTGCGGATGTTTTCCGAATATGAAGTGACGATAGGGCAGTTGTAATGGTTGTCAGCACTTTTGACTTCGTTGCGCTCATAGAAAAGAGCGGGGTAGAAGATAAAGTCGACACCCTGGTTGATCAGCCATGCAACGTGACCGTGCGCAAGTTTTGCCGGATAGCATTCAGACTCAGAGGGAATTGATTCAATCCCGAGCTCATATATCCTGTGGTTTGACGGCGGTGAGAGCACCACGCGGTAACCCAGACGATGGAAGAAAGTCGCCCAGAACGGGTAGTTCTCATACATATTCAAAACACGTGGTATCCCGACGGTCCCGCGGGGAGCTTTGTCTGCATCAAGCGCTTCGTAATCGAACAGGCGCTTAAGTTTCCACTCGTAAAGATTGGGAATACCATTCTCATTTTTTGTTTTGCCGAGACCGCGTTCACAACGATTGCCTGAGATATATTGTCGACCGCCGGTAAAGCGGTTTATCGTGAGGCGGCATGAGTTCGTGCAGCCCTTGCATTTTGCCATTGAGGTCTCGAACTGGAGCTCTTCGATCTGCTTGAAAGTGAGCATGGTCGATGTGAAACTTCCTTCGGCATCTACGACCTGGTTATAGCGTTCGCGCGCAATAAGAGCCGCACCGAAAGCGCCCATGATACCGGCGATATCGGGGCGGATGACGTTGCCGCCTGAGATCTTTTCAAACGAGCGGAGTACGGCGTCGTTGTAGAATGTGCCACCCTGTACAACGATGTTCTTGCCGAGGGATGCAGCACTGGAAACCTTAATGACCTTGAAAAGAGCGTTCTTTATTACGGAATATGCGAGACCGGCAGAGATATCGGCCACATCAGCGCCTTCCTTCTGCGCTTGTTTTACCTTGGAATTCATGAAAACAGTGCAGCGTGTACCCAGATCGATCGGGTGTTTAGCGAATAAAGCAGCCTTGGCAAAATCGACAACTGAATAATCGAGGGATTTCGCAAAGGTCTCAATGAAGGAGCCGCAGCCTGATGAGCAGGCTTCGTTGAGAAGGACGCTGTCGACCGCATGATTCTTGATGCGGATGCACTTCATATCCTGACCGCCGATATCAAGGATGCAGTCGACATCAGGGTCAAAGAAGGCGGCAGCATAGTAATGCGCAATAGTCTCGACCTCTCCGTAATCAAGCAGGAAGGCTGCCTTGAGGAGTGCTTCGCCGTAGCCTGTCGAGCATCCTGTGACGACCTTTACTCCTTCAGGAAGAAGGCTGTCTATTTCATTTACAGAACGGATAGCTGTCTTGAGCGGAGAGCCGTTATTGTTCGAATAGAAGGAATAGAGGAGCTGACCATCTTCGCCCACGAGAGCAAGTTTTGTCGTGGTGGAACCGGCATCTATCCCGAGATAGCAGTTGCCCTTATATGAAGCGAGATCGCCTCTTGTGACATGAGCATTTTCGTGGCGCTTTGTGAATTCGTCATAGTCCTCTTTGGACGCAAAGAGCGGATCCATGCGGGCGACTTCAAAGTCCATGTGGATATTGCCCCTGAGCTTTTCTTCGAGAGCAGAAAGAGTGATGAAATTGTCTTCTTTTGCGGTCATAGCTGAACCAATGGCCGCGAAAAGATGGGAATTGTCGACATTTATTGTGTGTTCTTCGTCGAGCTTCAATGTGCGAATAAAGGCGACCTTGAGCTCTGAGAGAAAGTGCAGTGGACCGCCGAGAAATGCGACGTGCCCTCTTATAGGTTTACCGCAGGCAAGCCCTGATATAGTCTGGTTTACGACAGCCTGGAAAATGGAGGCCGAAAGATCCTCCTTGGTAGCTCCTTCATTTATGAGCGGCTGAATATCTGATTTTGCGAATACTCCGCAGCGTGCGGCTATTGTGTAGAGTGATTTATAGTTTTTGGCATATTCGTTTAGACCTGTAGCGTCAGTCTGAAGGAGAGAAGCCATCTGGTCGATGAAGGAGCCAGTGCCGCCGGCACAGATACCGTTCATTCTCTGCTCGACGTTGCCGCCTTCAAAATAGATGATTTTCGCATCCTCGCCGCCAAGTTCGATTGCAACATCAGTTTTGGGCGCAATCTCGGAAAGAGCGGTAGAGACGGCTATGACTTCCTGGGTAAAGGGTATGCCGAGGCAGCTTGCGAGCGTTAGTCCACCTGAGCCAGTTATTATCGGATGGACAGTAACGTTTCCCATCTTGTCTGTTGCTTCTGTGACTAGCGTTCTGAGAGTGTCCTGAATGTCAGCGTGATGCCTTTTATAGTCGGAGAACATCAGATTATGCGCAGGGTCAAGAACAGCTACTTTGACCGTCGTTGATCCGATATCTATTCCGAGCGTGTAATCTTTAGAAATCATAAGTACCTCATTATTATGCTGAAAAGGGTCATGACCCTGATATCAATTGTAGTTGTATATATATGTAGCTAAGCACTTGGATTATAGAGCACGGGAAGAACAAAAACAACCTTGGAAAATTGGACAGATTTCAAAAACAGGGTAATTGTTAAACTTGTATTAACTTGCCTGCGTTTTTCCATTTACGTTTTACATTGTAAAAAGTCAATGATAGAATCAAACGGTATAG
>JAAZDA010000129.1 GCA_012512995.1 Clostridiales bacterium
CTGGAACAATCACGGCTGCAAGTCCATCGTATGGCGCTGCATCAGTCGCTTGGAGCCCTCCTCCGCTGAAACGGACTGTACCAACCGGACGGTCAACGAGCTCCTGCTGCAGGAAGTCACGGTCAAGGCCTTCCATCAGATTCTCACCGAGCGGGACTTTTTCCTTAAAACCTTACAGCAGAACATCGCCAAGGCCGTGGTCAACGCTGACACCCTCTCGCCGGATGGCATTCAGGCGAGGCTTGAGGAACTGCAAAAGGAACTCATCAAAAAGGCAAATAACAAACAGGACTATGACGCCATCGCTGATGAGATTTTCCGGCTGCGCGACCAGAAGGAACAATCCGAGCTCGACAGCCACCGCCGGGAAGAAGTCATGAACCGAATCAAGGAACTGCAGGACTTCATCGCCGGACAGGAAACTGGCATTACAGAGTTTGATGAGGCTCTGGCCAGCCGCCTAATTGAAAAGATTATCGTTTTCGAGGACCACCTCACCGTAGAATTCAAGTCCGGCGTTACGATTGATATTGAGGGATAAATCCACAGACGCAGAAACACCTCCGAGCCGTTATGGTTCAAAGGTGTTTTTGTCATTGTGCCGCTCCCCGCCGCCGATGATGGCAGTGTGGGAGCCTTGGTGTGCCTTTATACTTTCATTTTCCTGTATAGATTCCTGGCGATGAATACAATTGCGCCTGCCCAGAAAGTGCCCCAGACCTCGACCGCCCACAGAGGAAGGATATTTCTCTGGTACAGTGCTGGAAATGTATCTGCAAGCATGTGTAGCACAATTGCCATCAACAGGCAGATCTTCTTTGAGTTGACAACGCCGTAATATACGATGACCGTCAGCCCGATATGCACGAACATCGCCAGCAGACGCTCAATGACATTTAACGCCATCACCCCGTAATCGAACGCGGCTGCCGCCTTTACAGAAGGAAGCGCAGCGGCGGCGGTTTCCTCCGTGATCTTCAGGGAACTGAGCGCGTGTTCCACGTCTCCCTGAGAAAACAGCACTGCGACGGCTAGATAGGTGATCATGAGTGGCAGAAGGATGGCAAGGATCTCGATTCCTCCGTGACCGATACCGTACAGAATCGCATTCTCACGGATACGATTCTTTTTCATAATGTATTTCAAAATGACATGCCTGCCGCACTCTTCGAAAACACCTGCCATGATGGTTCCGTAAAGTACATAGGCAAACGTGCTTCCGTTAATGAACTGAGAGACCGGATTATCCGCAAGAATACAGAAATAATGCACTCCAAGCTCCAGTATCCGGGTGGAAACAATAAATCCGAGGGCACCGGCGATCAGATAGCTGATGTTTGTCTGTTCTTTATGTTTCCTGCGCCAGTACAAAAAGAAGGCGACAGGAATCGCGATCATTAGAATGATCGTGATGATCAGGGCCGGTACGCTGCTTTTGCCAATGACGATATTCTCGAACTCTGTCATTCTTCCTCACCTCCCCAGGCTTCTACACAGAAGCCTTTATGCCCGCACGCAGTGCAGGTCAGCTTGCGGGCTGTAGGGGTATGATTCGCCCAGAAGGCTTCCTTCAGAGCGGGCTTGAATACCTCGTGGCATTCCGGGCATATGTATTTTACATGATTGAAGTAGTAACGGCTGACCAATGTACCCCAGGCAGCAGCCACCAATGCCCAGACGAGGAACGGCCACCATATGCCTCTGCCGATCCAGAAAATGATGGAAAACCATTGCAGCGCCGTGACCGGGATTCCGGTCAGAATCATCATCCGGCGCATTCTTTTCAGCTTTTTCTTTCCTTCCATAATGACGGCTATGTCACCGATGGTTTCGAGAGAGAATTCTGTTTTGCCTTTCAGCCCGTTTTTCAGTTCACGGAGCTTTTCCAGTTTTTCCTGTTTCTCGGAAATCTCATCCGAAAGAACGGTTTCCTGTTGTTCGATCAGCAGCGAGATTACCTTCTCAGGATGCTCTTCCTTTAAGATCTGAGAAATAGCATCAATAGGAAGATCCAGTTCCCTTAAGAAACAGATGATCTTCATGCGCTTCAGATCATCGTCCGAGTAGAGCCGTCGTCCGCCTTCGGAAAGCTCACTGGGAATCAGGATGCCTCTGGTATCATAATACTGAACCGTTCGGACAGTGACGCTGCATAGCTTTGCAAGTTCTCCCGTCGTGTATTTTGACATAGCCTTCGCCTCCTTTCGCCATGTATCCTACAACATGACGCTGCGTAACATGCAATACCTTACGCAGGGGGATTTTTCTATAATTCTTTCTTTTTTCTCAAAAGGCTCCCCGTCGCCGATGATGGCAGTGTGGGAGCCTTTTGCCTGTCCTAAAGTGCATCCTTTGGACAATTTCTAACACATTCCATGCATAGAATACATTCTGTTCCATTTTTTCGTTTTCGAGAATTATCTGTCACGTCTACATTCATAGGACATACTCGTTTGCATTTCCCACATGAGATGCATTTGTCTTTGTCGCATTTTATCCTAAGAACCGAGAAGTAACTCATTGGCTTCAAAAATACAGTGATGGGACATATATATTTACAAAAAGCTCGGTTATCCTTAAACGCAAATGCGAGTGCAATGCCCACAGCATAATAAGCGAGATTGCCGACAATAAATGCCCAGAACATAATCCGTTCGATATTGCCAACCTTAGCAAGGAACAATGAGGCAACAAATACCATTGAA
>JAAZDA010000130.1 GCA_012512995.1 Clostridiales bacterium
ATGTGATGTAGATCTGTATTCAGATTCAAAGTATCTTATAGATGCTCACAATCAGCATTGGATAGACAACTGGAAGAAGAAGGGCTGGAGAACTGCAGGTAAAGCGCCTGTCAAGAACAGGGAGCTGTGGGAACGGCTGCTGAAAGCGGAGGCCCCGCATAACATAAACTGGCACTGGGTCAAGGGTCACGATGGCCACCCCGGCAACGAAAGATGTGATAAACTTGCAACTGAGGCGGCCGATGCCGCCAGGCAGGATTAAGCAAAAGGAAAACACATAATGAGAATATGCATAAAAAGAGTCAGCGAAACAGCCATTATCCCTACAAGAGGCAGCTCTGAAGCCGCCGGGTATGACCTTTATGCTGATGTTAAAGAGGACACTGTTCTGGAGCCAGGCGAAACAAAGCTTATCGATACAGGGCTTCAGATAGAAATACCTGAAGGTTATTTTGCCGGAATATTTGCCCGCAGCGGGCTTGCAACAAGAGAAGGACTGCGTCCGGCAAATTGCGTCGGTGTCTGCGACAGCGATTACAGAGGTAACTATCTCATCTGTATGCACAACGACTCTTCAGTTCCGCGTGTTATCACACCGCATGAGAAGATCGCACAGATGATTGTTCTGCCTTATCTGCAGCTTGAGTTCGAAGAAACGACAGATGATCTGTCAGAAACATCCCGTGGAGAAGCCGGTTTTGGTTCGACAGGGAAATAGCTATTAAATTTTTCAAGGAGGTCATAAAATGAAAATTCGCTCACGTTATGCACCCAGTCCGACAGGCAGGATGCATGTAGGGAATCTGAGGACAGCGCTCTATGCGTATCTTATCGCAAAACATGAAGGCGGAGACTTTATCCTGAGAATAGAAGATACTGACCAGGAGCGTTTTTTCCCCGGTGCTGTTGAAATCATTTATAAAACGCTTGAAGAGGCAGGTCTGGTTTATGACGAAGGCCCTGACAAAGATGGCGGAGTCGGTCCGTATGTGCAGAGTGAGAGACAGAAAGCCGGCATATACACAAAGTACGCTAAGCAACTGATAGACAAAGGAGAAGCGTATTATTGTTTCTGCACGCCCGAAAGACTTGAGTCGCTCACACAGATCGTAGACGGTAAGGAGATCAATGTTTACGACAAACACTGCCTTGGTCTCAGCAAAGAGGAAGTTCAGAAAAACCTTGATGCCGGCATGCCGTATGTCATAAGGCAGAATAATCCCCGCACCGGGACCACCACATTCCACGATGAACTATATGGCAATATAACATTTGAGAACAGTGAGCTTGATGACATGATACTCATCAAGTCTGACGGATTTCCGACATACAATTTTGCTAACGTTGTAGATGACCACCTCATGGGAATAACTCATGTCGTCAGAGGTAATGAATATCTATCATCATCACCCAAATACAACCGCCTTTATGAAGCATTCGGATGGGATATACCGAAGTATATACACTGCCCGCTTATAACTGATGAAGACCATCACAAACTCAGCAAGAGAAGCGGCCATTCATCATATGAAGACCTTATTGAACAGGGCTTCCTGCCTGAAGCAGTCGTAAACTTTGTTGCCCTTCTCGGCTGGTCACCGGACAGTGACCAGGAGTTATTCTCGCTCGAAGGCCTTGTGAAAGAATTCGATTACAGACGTATAGGCAAGTCCCCTGCTGTATTTGATTACGCAAAGCTCCGCTGGATGAACGGTGAATACCTCAAGGCGATGGATGACGAGACATTCTATAAGAATGCACTCCCTTATCTTAAGGATGCCATTCATAAAGATCTCGACCTCAGGAAGATAGCGGCAATGGTCAAGTCAAGAATAGAGATATATCCCGATATAAATGAAATTGTGGATTTCTTCAATGAACTTCCTGATTATGACACGGCTATGTACACACACAAAAAAATGAAAACAGACTCCGCATCCTCACTGAAAGTACTGGAGTAAGTACTTCCGCTTTTCGAGGCTCAGGATGACTATACAAACGATGCTCTCTACGCAACGCTCAAACAATACATCGACGCCAACGGCTGCAAGAACGGCTTCGCATTGTGGCCTGTACGTACCGCTGTGTCCGGCAAGCAGACAACGCCTGCCGGTGCTACCGAGATAATGGAAGTCCTCGGCAAAGAAGAATCCTTAAAGAGGATCCGCGTCGGTATTGAAAAGCTCAGTAAGGAACTCTCCTGAATAACAATATCCGCGGGAATCCCTCGCAGATACAGGCAATAACATACGCAGATGGACCCTGTCAGGTATTGGCAGGGCCCGGAAGCGGCAAAACATTTGTACTCGTAGAGCGCATCAGATATCTCATTGAAACAAAGCACTTCCCACCATCCTCAATTCTTGTCCTCACTTTTTCAAAAGCAGCCGCACTTGAAATGAAAGGCCGCTTCGGTAAACTCACAAACAAACGTTATCAGGAAGTTGTCTTCGGTACTTTCCATTCTGTATTCTTCCGTATTCTTCTCGAATCATCAGCAGACAGACTTTCCATAATTTCTTCGTCTGAACAGTTATCACTCATAAAACACCTGATTAATTGTTATGAAAATCCGGAAAAAGCCGAAAACGAAATATTAGCTGACTCCGCTTCATCAGCAATTGCCTATATCAAATCCAATCTTAAGGAATCATCATCACAATTCATTACAGATCACGACAGGCTGCATGAAATCATTGTAAAAAACAGTTATCTCAGATCAGTATCAAGAAGTTTTTCTTCCCCTTATGTTCTTGCAGGCATATGCGGGGATTACGACAAATTCCTTTCAGAGAACAGCAAGATAGATTTTGAGGATATGATACTCAGGTGTCGTATGCTTCTTGAATCAGAACCGGATGTTCTGCATAAATGGCAGGATAAATTCAGGCACATTCTTGTCGATGAGTTCCAGGACATCAACTCTCAGCAGTATAAAATCATAAGATTGATTTCAGGTGATAATGATCCTGATCTTTTTGCAGTAGGAGATGATGACCAGTCCATATACGGATTTCGTGGCTCAGACCCGGCAGTCATGCGGCTTCTCAAAGAAGACTATGAAAGTCTTCAGCAGATTCTTCTTGATATAAACTACAGATGCAGCGAAGAGATAACATCAGCGTCACTTTCTGTTATAAGTGAGAACAAGAACCGTTTCGTCAAACAGATAAAGGCATTCAACAAAGGCGGAGAACCGATAAAAATTGTTTCACTGCCTGAAGAAAAAGACGAATATGATTATCTGTGTCATGCTCTTGGGTCTTATTCACCAGCAGAACTTTCTGACTCTGCCGTAATATTCAGGAACCATGCGCAGGCCGCAAGCCTCTGCACAAGACTGCAGAATGAGGGCATAAAATACAGACGGCGCGGGGCGGCACCTGACCGGATAAGAAAAGAAATAACAAAAGATGTTATAAGTTACCTGAATCTTGCCATTCTCGCAAATTCTGAAAATGCCTGCTCACGACCTGATATGTACAGGGTCATGAATATTCCCCAGCGCTACATTTCAAGAGAAGCTATCGCCGGAAATATCGTTTGTTTTGATAAGGTCATCCGATACTACAGTGACAGGAAATACATGAGTGATATCATTACAGTTTTCATTGATGATCTCAGGTGTATGGCGCATCTGCGGCCAAAGCTGGCGATCAGGTTCATGAGAAAGAGCATTGGCTATGAAAATGCAGTTATGAGCGGGAAAAGCATGTCAGTGCGAAGCCGTATATCAGCCGTTCTTGATGAAATAGAAGAAAAGGCAGGTAAAACATCGTCACATAAAGAGCTCATCTCAGTAATGGAAGAATCACCGGCTGAAAAATCGGACCGCAGCATTGGCTCAGCCGGAGATGATGATAACAGCGGCGTTTATGTCATAACTATGCATGCTTCTAAAGGTCTCGAATTCGGACGTGTTTTTCTGCCTGATCTGAACGAAGGAATCATTCCCAGCAGGAAAATAAGGGACGAAGCGGGAATAGAGGAAGAGAGACGCCTTTTATATGTTGCCATGACAAGAGCAAAAAAGATGTTGACACTGATCTATATTGACGGAACAAAGGAAAATCCACGAAAGCCGTCAAGATTTCTTAAGGCGCTCGGCGTTATTGATCATGAAGAAGGGCAGACTTAGGTCTGTTTTATCGTTGCTTCTTATGTTAAAATATTGAAGTATGTAATTTCGAGTCGATCATATATCCGGTGGTTTGTCTGCTGATCTCATGATCGGAAGGGGCACTTGTGAAATTTACTGATCAGTACACCTTGATCAAGAATAATTATCATATAGAAGCAGCATATTCTGTTAAACCCGGTGCCTTCGTTACAGGCGAAGGGATTGTTTTTTCTGTTGTACTGGTACCCGGTATGCATGGCTCTGTCCCGGAGAAGTGCGGTATCAGACTCTTTGATATGCAGATACACACAAGGACTGACATACTGTTCAGGGACGGCGACAGAATAGGTTCTTTGTATTCAATAATGGTCGCAGGACTTTGCCCCGACCATTTATCATACTGCTATTTTATAGGCGATAATTTTCTCAACGATCCCTATGCCCACAGACTCGTAAGTCTATACCCCGGCACTGACGATGACATAAGAGTCAGCGCTCTGAGCGAACTTGATGACCGCGTCCGCGTATCACCTCTCCACGGTAAATATCACTGGAGCGACAGGATGTTTTATCTCCTTAACGTGCGTGCTTTCACAAAAGAAAAAGCTTCAGGCGTAAAAGCAAGGGGCACTTTTGAAGGTGTGACTGAGAAGACAGACTACCTTCTGGGTCTCGGCGTAACGACAGTAGAACTGATGCCTGTAACAGAGCTCTGCCCGTCAAAGGAAGCACGCGGCAGGTATCTGACTTCTTCATATTCGATCATTGTTCCAAAAGTCCACAAATCAAGGATCGGACAGACCGGCAAAACTGAACAGACAGACAGCGGAAAACACATTGCACTGCGCGTCGAGCACAATATTCCTGATGAAGTAAGACCCAATCTTTGGGGCTTTGTTGAAGGATATTACAATGCTCCCCGGGCTGCTTTCGCAAAAGGAGAGGAACACCCTGAGAAGGAACTCCTTGAAATGGTGAAGGCATTCCATCGTGCCGGAATAGAGGTCGTGATCCAGCTTTTCTTCCCGGATGCTGTTCCTGACGGAGTCATTGTTGACACAGCTCACTATTGGGCAACACGATATGGAATTGACGGTCTTCATCTGATGGGATCACATATCCCGCTGTCACAGCTCGCAAAAGACCCGCTGCTTTCAGAAACGATGCTCTTCAGTTACAATTTCCCGTATGAACAGCTCAAGCAGGATCCGAGGGATGAGCATATTCTTTCGGTCGCTATGCCGATGAACGGCAGCAATCCTTCTTCTCAAAACTCTGAAAGCCTGCTTGCAGATTATAATGATAACTTCATGTATCTTCTCCGCTCCTTTGTAAAGGGCGACGATATGGTGCTTTCTGACTTCATAAGGGCTTTCCTTCATGTTCCTTCAGGCCATGGGAATCTTCATTATGCTGCTAATTATTACGGTTTTACGCTCAACGATCTTGTTTCATACAGCCGCAAGCACAACGAAGATAACGGCGAAGAGAACCGCGACGGCAATGATAACAATATGAGCTGGAACTGTGGAGTAGAAGGCCGCAGCCGCAAGAAGAGCACGCTCGAGCTGCGCCAGAGGCAGATGCGCAACTTTATCACACTTGTCATGCTTTCGCAGGGGACACCCCTTATCCATGCCGGCGATGAATCAGAGAACTCACAAAATGGGAATAACAATCCTTATTGTCAGGACAATGAAATCGGCTGGACTTCATGGAAAAAGACTGAAAGCAGCCAGTCTCTTACTGATTTTACAGGTAAAATTTCCTCATTCAGGAAAGAACACAGTGTATTCAGAAAAAGTGAACCTTTCCACTTCGGCGATTACCTCAACATTGGGTATCCTGATATTTCATATCATGGCAGGGATGCATGGAAACCTGACTTTTCCGGTTACAGCCACATGATAGGAATTCTTTACTGTGAAGATTATGAACCGGCATTCAGATCAGGTCAGAGAGTAGTATCCGCCGGAACCGATGATAACAACAACGCAGCAAAACAGTCAGACCATCTGCTCTACCTGGCGATCAACATGTACTGGCAAAATTCTGATTTCGGACTCCCGCACCTTAAGGGTGATCAATCATGGTATGTCATAATGAATACTTCGCTTGACAGCCCGTTTCCTGAGAAGCCCTGTGAAATATCAGGAAGTCTATGCCATGTTCCATCGCGCTCTATCATGATCCTTCAGTCAGGCAAAATGAGCAGCGCAGAGAAATCAAGACTCGCTTCGCTCCCGAAGAGCGATCTGAATACCCAGGCAGCAACTGAGCGGGCATCAGGACCTCTGAAGTTCATTCATGTGGATACTAAGAAGAACAAGCAGGACAAATGTTTTGACAGAACAAAATAAAATAACATTAAGCAAACTGACCGGCCATTTCCGGACG
>JAAZDA010000131.1 GCA_012512995.1 Clostridiales bacterium
CTTCTCCTTCGGCACCACATAATGAGATGCCGGAAAAATATCAATATGTTTGAGTTCAGTGTGCGCCCTTCCGGTCAGCGGGTCTACCTCTGTTATCTTCTCTATCTCATCGCCGAAATATTCGATCCGTATCAGGTAATCAGAACCCTCCGCCGGATTGATTTCCAGCACATCTCCCCGTACCCTGAAACAGCTTCTCTGCAGATCCATATCATTGCGTTCGTAGTGGATCGATATAAGCCTGTCTATCACTTCATCGCGGCTCTTCTCCATCCCGGGACGCAGCGATATCGCCATTTTCTCATAATCATCAGGCGAACCGAGTCCGTAAATACACGACACACTGGCGACAACTATTACATCACGTCGCTCCGTGAGCGCCGCTGTCGCCGACAGACGAAGCTTATCTATCTCATCATTGACCGCCGAATCCTTCGCAATATATGTATCGCTCGACGGCACATACGCCTCGGGCTGGTAATAATCGTAATATGACACAAAATACTCGACAGCATTCTCGGGAAAGAACTCCTTGAACTCGCCGTAAAGCTGCGCCGCGAGTGTTTTGTTGTGAGATATAACGAGAGTCGGTTTATTAAGCGCCTCGATAACATTCGCCATCGTGAATGTTTTGCCGGATCCCGTCACCCCGAGCAGTGTCTCGAACTGGTTGCCGGCTCTGAACCCGTCTACCAGCTCCTTTATTGCCTCGGGCTGGTCGCCGGTCGGCTTATATGGCGAAACAAGTTTAAAGTGATCCATTATGTTCAATCCTCTTGGTCTTATGTAGCTTCTGCCATTATATCAAAACACCCGCTACGGTATTGTACCATAGCGGGGCGCATCATGCAAACGTACGTTCGATTTAATGATGGTGTCTGATCTACATCTCTTTCTCCATTATCTCTACCGCCTTGTCGAACTGGTTGTCAGTTCCATCCGCCATGTATGCATCAGAATCGAACTCCAGAACAACGTCCGGCGTTATCCCCTCATGATTTATACTGCGGCCATTGCGCGTATAATATGCCGCGGTCGTTATTTTTACTCCTGTGCCATCGCCCAGTGAGAACACTGTCTGGACAACACCTTTACCATATGTCTGAGTCCCGATTATGGTTCCTATGCCTGAATCCTGTATCGCTCCTGCAAGTATTTCAGACGCACTTGCCGAATATTCATTAACAAGCACAGCCAGCGGAAGTGTGAACTCATGATCACCTGTCGCATTATAGTCGGTCCGTTTCCCTCCGCGCTCCTCATAATAGAATATGAGTCCCTTCGGAAGCAGTTGCTCTGCTATCTCAGTTACCGTCGTGACATTTCCTCCCGGATTGCCCCTGAGGTCTATAATCAGGGCTTTCATTCCGTCATCCTCAAGAGACTGCAGTGCTGTTTTGAACTGATCCGCTGTGACGTTATCAAACTCCTCGATTGCTATGTATCCTATATTATTATCCTGCATTCCATAGCTCACTGTGTCTGTATCCACTTTTGCGCGTGTTATATCAAATTCAAGGTAATCTGTCTCGCCTTCGCGATATACAGTAAGATGGACATTTGTTCCTTCATCTCCGTGTATCTTGCTGACCACAGTATCAAGGTCAGAGCCCATCGTCTCTTCGCCATCGACCTTGTATATTATGTCTCCGGCAAGAAGCCCTGCCTTCTCAGCCGGCCCGTCTTTCATTGTGCCTGAGATCGCCGGTGCATCATATTTGTCATTCCAGCTCACATATGCGCCGATCCCGTAAAACACACCTGCAGTTTCCTGCTGTATGGCAGAATACTCGTCTTCGTCATAATACTCGGAATATTTGTCGCCGAGGGACTCGAGAAGGCCTTTATAAAGCCCGTCCTGTTTCTGCTCAGTCGTGACATCATCAGAATAATAATATTCACTGCTTATCATATTCTCGAGTCTTTGCAGTTTGGCAGTAGAAGTATCATTTATTGCTGACCCGGTACTCTGCTCCGTTCCCGAATTGCCGGATGACACCAGCACTCCGCCGTTCTTTATGACAACGAAGCTTATGATGATCATTATCACGCATGACACAAATGCGCCGGTGACAAGCCCCCCTATATAGGCACCTGCTCTGCCAGATTTCTTCTTATTGCCGTCCTCCGGCATTTTACCTGGATCTGTCTGTTCTATATCGTTCATAATGTCCTTAGATTGTTATGCCATCCGTCACTGCGCCGAGCCAAGATAATTCCACGGGCTTACATATGCTCCGTTAAGCCTCACCGAGAAATGCAGATGCGGCCCTGTTGAATTACCTGTACTTCCTACAGCCGCTATCTGTTCCCCTGCGGTCACGCTCTGCCCGCTCGAAACATATAAAGCCGAAGCATGCATGTAAATCGTGTAGAGTCCGTCGCCATGATCTATCATGACGTAATTTCCCATCGAGCTGCTGTAAGCGGCAGCCACAACTGTTCCGTCATAAGCCGCCAGTATCGGTGAGCCCGACGCAGCAGCCATATCAAGCCCGCTGTGGAAGCGGGTGTCGCCATATATGGGATGGACCCTGTATCCGAACTCCGAAGAAATATAAGAATAATTCGGACACGGCCAGGTAAATATTCCCCCGTTGTAATGTGTCTGGTTTGCTGAAGCAAGTTTTTGCTTTTCGGCGGCAACTGCGGCTTCAAGTGCCTGAATCTCTGAATTCTGCTGTGCTACCTGCGCTTCATATTCTTCAATATTCAGGTTGGCGCCTTCTATATCGTCCTCTACGCCCCCGATCTCCGCCGTTTTGGCGGTGATCAGTTCCTGCATATTTGCCTCTTCTGTCTCCTGATCCTTTTTGGCCTGCTCAAGAGTGGTTCTCTCTTCTTCAAGTGCCTGTTTTGTAACCTTTACAAGTTCCGTCTGTTCCTTGAACTCCGTAAGCTTCCTGTTGTCATAATCCGACAGCTCTGAAATATATACGGCCCTGTTCAGCATCTCGCCAAAACTGCCGGATTCTACAATCAGTTCAAGCGCGTACGAATCACCGCGCTCATATATGAACTGGATGCGTTTCTTCATTGTCTCATACTGCTCCTGCTGCACGGCAGTAGCCTCGTCCAGTTCCTGTTCAGTTTCATCTATCTGCGTTTCTTTATCTTCGATATTCTGCTTGAGATCGTCTATCTTACCCTGGATATCAGTGAGACTTGAATCCAGCTGTGTGACATAGGTCTCAAGGTTGCTCTTATTAGACTCGAGCTGCTCCTTCAATGCCTTCATGTCACTGAGTGTGCTCTGCATCTGCTCGCGCTCGCTCTTAGCTGATTCTATCTGGCTCTCTTTCTCTTTGATAGAATCATTTGTCTGCTCGGTCGCAAGA
>JAAZDA010000132.1 GCA_012512995.1 Clostridiales bacterium
TTATAATGGTGCGGCTTCCACGACCGCGGTGTCGACAGGGAGTCAGATCACGCATATGCTGACAGTCATGATAATCGGCACCGCGATGGGCTCAACGGTACTTATCGGGCGCGAGGCCGGTGCGGGAAATGATAAGGGAGCAGTCAAAACTATCGGCAATACTGTCACGTTTTTTCTTCTGTTGTCAGTAGCGCTGACCGCCGTGATGCTGCTTCTTTCAAGCCCGATAGCGGAACAGTAAGAAAAATCCTGGAGGTCGGCATTCCTGTCGCACTCCAGGATGGATTAATACAAGTATCATTCCTTGTGATAACAATGATCGCCAACAGCAGGGGTGTTACTTTCGCTGCGGCTGTCGGTGTAGTGGAGAAGATCATCAGCTTTATGTTCCTGGTGCCGTCGGCTATGTTGTCGGCGCTTTCCGCAATGACAGCGCAGAATATCGGAGCCGGAAGGGAGGAGCGCGCCAGGAATGCTTTGTTTGACGGTATGGGTGTCGCAGTTGCTTTCGGTGTTATTGCCTGTGCACTGTGCCACCTGTTCGCCCCGTGGATGATAGGCCTGTTCACTGGGGATGCGGCGGTCATCAATGCCGGGAAGTTCTACCTTTACAGCTATTCATTCGACATCATAATTGCGGCGGTACATTTCTGCTTCAGCGGCTACTTCTGTGGGTGCGGCAGATCCGGGATTTCCTTTATTCACAATCTGTTGTCGATACTTCTCATAAGGATTCCCGGAGCCTGGATTGCATCGATCAAATGGCCAGACACCCTGTATCCAATGGGTTTTGCCGCACCGCTCGGATCCGCGCTCTCAGCGCTCATCTGCGTCTGCGTGTACTGTCATATGAGAAAACAACTTAACTCCTGAAACTGCGTCAATATCAGGACATATGACCTTTTATGGCGCCGAACTTACAATAAGGAATACAATCTCCACAACCTACGCATTCATAGTCATTTATGTTGCAGAAAGTACCCCGGTCACTTATTTCCACAACGTCTATTGCAAAATGGTCACATGAATTAGCACATGCTCCGCAACCTTTACATAAATCGGAATCAATAGTGCAGTACATGTACGGGTGTTTACTGCCACCACTGACTTTGTTAAGTGCCTGATCCTTAAGCTCTGCTGGTTTTTTCTCAATATTATCATTATTCATAGATTGCTCCTCTCGTTTAACTTCATGTTGTTTTGTCAGGTTCAATAATATATACGAACATGTGGGAAAAAAGTACGGCTCTATGTAACTTATTCATGACGGTTGAGACGGCGCCGGAGCAGTAAAGTCTCAGAGGACGTATACAAGTGTGATATCTATTGCATTGTCAAGTATATTGCCGAGAAGTAAAGTCTCAGGGGACGTATACAAGTGTGATGTTGACGATCTTGCCGCCTGCGACACGAACAGTGCAAGCCTGTGGACTGCAGGCATAATCCTTCTCACTGTTCTGCATTTCTTCAAGAAAATCACCTGCGTAAAGTTCGCGTGCCGGGTTGTCAAGATCAGAGCTGTCATCAAATGTGAAATCCTGGTCTACAGGCAAAACAGTTTTACCGATCAGTTGAAAAACATCTTCGTCATCCCATGTTTTCTCGCGGTAAACGCCGCTATCATCTGTCATAAGATCATACCCATTGCCATCAAGCCCGCCGTTTATCTGTACATAGCCATTATCTGATCTTTCAACAGTATCCACAGTTACACTGTCACCGTCTATTACAATTGTGTCGCCTGTGGCGAGCTGTGAAATGTCGACCATATCGAACAATTCATTATCATAGACTTCAAGATCCACGACAAGAGCTCCGTCATCATCAAGATAAACATCCTGCGGCGAAAATGAGGCTGCAAATGTGCAATCTGTCAGGTTGTCAATATCAAGTGTTTCAGGAAGCGGTCTGACTATGAGCATTTTCCTGCTAATCGATGCTTCAGCGGATGCAGGTTCAGACGTCATTACTTCTGCAGATTCTGATTTATCTGCCACGGCTTGCTCACTTGTGGCTGCGGCGGCAGCAGACTGTGTGGTTGATGCAGCTGACTGTGCGGTAGATGCATCCGATGACCCGGCTCCATTTTCTGCTGCTCCGCATCCTGCGAGAGTAAGAGTGCCAACAAATGCCGTGAGAACAATCCCGGCGGCGCGCGCTCTTGTCAGCTTGCCATTACAGTTGTGTTTGTGTTTCATATAGTTGATCCTCCTCGATGCTGTTATGATGTAGCGCTTCTAGATCCTTCAATATTCATTGTCGCATATATATACGAGTTCAAGAGAAAAAAAGAACAAAATCTACTTGCATTATGAAAGTGCTTCAAGTATAATCTTGTTTTGCAACGGGTTTGGAAATACACAGAATAATGGGCTATAGCCAAGCGGTAAGGCAACGGACTCTGACTCCGTCATTTCGAAGGTTCGAATCCTTCTAGCCCAGTAGTTTTTAAGGGGTTTCATAGTTAACTATGAAACCTCTTAAAATATTTCTGGGCTTGCCCAGTAAAAAATGTAGCCTCATGGTCATTCATGAGGCTACTTGATTTATATTAGGTTAGAAGGATTCTAGTCCAGTGTTTTTCTGGACTTGCCCAGTGGTTTTCTGGGCTTGCCCAAGTCAAAAAGGTCTCCGGAAATTATCCGGAGATCTTTTTTTGGTAAATTGATTTATAAAGAGCTTTTATTATGGTAAAGCATAATGAGAAACTGGTGAACATAGGTAAAAGAACTATAAATGAAACCGGCACCTAATAATGTGAAGACTAATGCTGACACAATTGCCGAGTCTTGCGTAAATCTTAGCACAGAGCTCTTAAACTTGCTTTCGTGCTAAGTTCCGGCGGCCGGAGCCCCGCGGGAGGAGTATCGCTGCCGGCGCCCCGCGGGAGGAGTCTCGCAGTCGGCGCCCCGCGGGAGGCGCCAATTCCCGGCTTGATTTTAAGAATTGATCAGATTTTCTGTAAAACCCGGCTCAATTAGTCTGTATACTTTTCACCGGGAATAATGTATAAATTAGTAACAGGCATCTGTGATGCCTGACAGGTTGCAGAAAACAAACATACAACATTATGAAATGAGGACAAAATGAAAAGATCATATCTACCGCTGGCAATAATTATGGCGGCTTCAATTGGTTTGTGCGGATGTGGCAGCACGACTGAAACAGGAGATAACACAAGTACAGAAACAGCAGAAACGGCGGGAAAAGGCACTACTGAACAGGCTGATCTGACGATCGATAACGGTGTCTCAGATAGTGCGCAAAGTGCTGGGCTATCGAGTTTTTCAGCCCAGACGCTGGACGGCGATACCGTTGATCAGAGCATTTTTGCTGACTATGATCTCACAATGATCAATGTCTGGACGACATGGTGCCCATATTGCATTAATGAAATGCCGGATCTGGAGGAACTGTACAAGGGGCTTCCGGAAAATGTAAATCTGATTTCAATATGCGCGGATGCTGATACAGAGAGCGAACTCGCGGGGCAGGAAGTTTCAGATAATGGACTGACATACCAAACACTTGTTATCAATGATGACCTCAAGACGGCTTTAGAATACCTGGTCACAGGCTATCCGACAACAATTTTTGTGGACAGCAAAGGCTATCTCGCAGGAGCCGCGCAGACAGGGGTTCCGCGGGGCACATCCACGGCGGATGCTTATATGTCACTGATCAACGACAGAATTGCATCACTGGGCAAATAATGAGGACAAAGCATTGCGACTTAGTGAAAAGAAAGTATGGATCATCAGGATCCTGATATTTATTCTGGCGGTCATATTCATCGTGACAGGGCTGCTTCGACAGGAGCAGCTGACTGTTCTGCAGAAGGCTGCCAATATCTGCCTGCAATGCATCGGGATAGGGTGACCATGAATAATGAGTCAAAACAAGTTAAGAAACACGAGCGCCTGCGTCTGCTTATACAGCTGCTTTCCGCTGTTTTTGTGAATGGCTATGTCGCAGGTTTTGCCAAAGGCAAGATATTTACCGGAAAGAGTAAGATGTTCTGTGTGCCGGTGCTGAACTGCTATTCGTGCCCCGGTGCTCTCGGAGCCTGCCCGATAGGTTCGCTCCAGGCAGTCCTGGGAAGCCATAAATTCAACTTCTCGTTTTATGTGCTCGGCACATTGATGCTATTCGGTGTTGTCCTTGGACGTTTGGTATGCGGATTCCTGTGCCCGTTCGGACTTGTACAGGACCTCCTTCACAGGATACCGTTGCCAAAGATCACTGTTCCGAAGAAAATTGACAGACGGCTCAGGTATCTCAAGTATGTGATCCTTGTAGTTATGGTAATTCTGCTGCCGTTATTACTGACAGATAAATATGGAACGGGTGAGCCGTATTTCTGCAAATTCATATGCCCCGCAGGAACACTTGAAGGAGCATTTCCGCTGCTTACTAAAAATGAAAGCCTGAGGAGTGCGGTCGGCGCGCTCTTTGACTGGAAGGTCTGTGTTCTGATTATAATCATTATTTTGTCGACCATGATCCACAGACCATTCTGTAAGTATCTGTGCCCGCTCGGCGCCTTTTACGGATTATTCGCGAAGTTCAGTCTGTATCGCATGCATCTCGATGAGAGCAAATGCATAAAGTGTCATGCCTGCGAGAGCGCCTGCCCCATGACGGTGGAAATACTGAAGAATATCAACAGTGCTGAATGTATACGCTGTGGCAAGTGCAAGGCAGTGTGCCCGGAGAACGCGATATCTGGCGGATTCTTTAAGAAAGATGAGCCCTGTGCGCAAAACGTAATGAGTGATCATGACTGATAATGGAGCTGTCACCACAGCGGGTAATCGCGGCGAAAATTGCATTTCACCGCCAGCGAGTGATTGCAGTATAAAATCGCATTTTGGATTGTGGGAGGGCTACTACTTTGCAATATCCAAAGCGCATTGACAGAAAGAAATGTTACAGCGGCGGAATAATTGATGTTTATAAAGATACGGTGGAACTTTCCGGCGGAAAGACCGGGCAGTGGGACTATGTCTTTCATAAGAAGGGCGGAGGCGCTGCGGTAGTATCTGTTTTGCCTGATGGAAATATTCTGATGGTGAGGCAGACGAGACCTGCGATCGACATGGAGATGCTCGAGCTCCCCGCAGGGGCTGGCGAAACCGGCGAAAATACCGCTGATACGGCAAAACGTGAACTCGGGGAGGAAACCGGATACTGTGCCAAAACTCTGGAAAAGCTTGCGAGAATTTATTCTGCGCCGGCGTATTGTAACGAGTTCACTGATATTTATCTGGCATTGAACGTAGAAAAGACCGGCGGGCAGAAACTTGACGAGGCGGAGGAAATAGTTGTTGAAAGCCACAGCCTTATCGAGCTTATCGCCATGATAAGAAAAGGCGAGATAACAAATGCCGGTACAGTTGCGGGAATACTGGCATATAATGCGTATTTGCAGTAATATAGATAATCATAACGAACAAGTTTCAGCCATGGTGTGACAGACATGTTGCAGGTGGTCCGGAGGTCACAGGTGGAGAAAGATACAAACGGAGCCAGGCCAGATAAGATAGACTGGAAGAGAGAATTGTTAATAAACGGGCTTATAATTGCGTGTGCTTTTGTTGCGGTATGGCTGCTGGACACCTTCATCATTATAAATGCGGTAGTGCCTTCAGGATCTATGGAAAACACGATTCCCAGCGGCGCACGCGTCATCGGCAGCAGGCTTTCATATAATGACAGTACACCGGAACGTTACGATATAGTTGTTTTTCATTATCCCGATGATGAGTCACAGCTGTTTGTAAAACGTGTCATTGGGCTTCCGGGCGAGACAGTGACGATCATTGATGGTAAAGTATACATAAATGATGAGACGGAGCCTCTTGATGACAGCTTTATTCTGGAGCCAATGGAAGGCTCATTTGGACCGTATGTCGTGCCTGAGGGATGCTATTTTATGATGGGCGACAACAGGAATAATTCACTTGATTCCAGATATTGGGTAAATACGTTTGTAGCTGAGGACAAGATCCTCGGGAAAGCATTGTTCGTGTGGTATCCTTTTTCTTCATGGGGCACGATAAACTAGGAGGTTGAGCTATGGATAAGAGGTTTATAAGAAGAGTACTCGCAGTGATATGCGCAGTGATGGTGATGTTCACTGTTCCGGCGGCTTCATTTACGGCGCAGGCGGCCACTGCTACTGCAACTGTGAGTGGAACACTGGGGAGCAGTACAAATTCCAATATGATATATCTCACAACAACAACGGGGACGATGGAAATCAAGATCGACAGCGATACGACGTACATCGGATCCAAGATGATGCTGCCCGGGAGGTCCGTGGATATAGGTATATACAGAGGGTCTGACGCATATCTGCATGCAGCGACGGTCACGAGCAGTACAGCAGTCACACAGGTCACGGTCGATACAACCAAAACATATTCGATCGAGGGAACAATAGCAAATGGCACTACGGCTGATAAAGTGATATTAGCAACAAATGATTCAGGGAATATTGAAGCCAAGGTCGACTCGAGCTCAGATTTTACAGGATGCACGCTAATTGCAATTGGAAGAAATGTAAAATGTGTACTCGGCAGAGGTTCTGATGCGTATCTGCATATTATCAGTATGTCAGATGGCGCAAATCTTGCCGGCTCAACTGAGACGATCAACGGAGTAAGCACAACATGCTGCCCCGGCAAAGTAAAGAACGGATCAGGTTCAGGAACTCTGTACCTGTCAACAACTTCGGGTGACATGGAGATAAAGATAGACAGCACTTCTGACATTTCCAACTGCAAGCTGCTCCTTACAGACAGAGCAGTGAATGCTTATGTATATCGCGGGGCTGACGCATATATGCATGCCGCAAAGGTCACACCGGTGAGCTCGCCTGTCGAAACAAGCGGAGTAGTCAAACTTACAACTGTTACGGGCAAGATCAAGTCAGGCTCGACTTATGATAAACTCTATTTCTCTACAAGCAGCGGCGATATGGAGATCAAGGTCGACAGCAACACAGATATGAGTACCATCGGAGCGCTGTATACAGGAAACACAGTGAACATTACGATAGGTAATGCATCTGATGGATATTTACACGCAATGGCAATAACGTACTGAGAATTGCACAAACTTCAATGAAGCGGGGCAATTCGTATATCATAAGCATAGGGCAACGCGCGAAGGGCAGCCGGATGTCGGCTGCCCTTTTTTTAAGAAGGCGACAGCGGGTATAACTTGTTTTGACAGATATACCAGGATTCAGGAGTGGAAATGAAAGAATTCGAGGAACTTTTCTACAGGGATACATACGCGAAGGAATTTGATGCGAAGGTCATTTCCAGCATAAAAGGTGAAAAGGGCTGGGAAGTGATCCTTGATGATACAGCGTTTTATCCGGAGGGCGGCGGACAGGAAGCTGACCATGGAACGCTTAAAATGATGAGCGGGAATGATGTCAATGTGACAGATGTGCGCAGGAACAAAACCGGCGAGATCGTTCATTATTGCGATGGCGGGCTCAAAGAAGGCGACACGGTACACGGGAGCATTGATTGGGACAGACGTTTTGACCATATGCAGAATCATTCCGGTGAGCACATAGTGTCAGGCATTATCCATGAGCACTACGGATATGAGAATGTCGGCTTTCATATGGGCGACATGATAATGATAGATGTTTCGGGACCGCTCTCATGGAAGCAGCTGGCGGAAGTCGAAAAGGAAGCTAACGAAACAATATATGCGGATCTGCCGATACTTGTGAGTTATCCTGATGATAAGGAGCTTGCGCAGATCACGTACAGGAGCAAGAAGGAACTGACAGGGCAGGTGCGCATAGTAAATGTCCCGGGGAGAGATATCTGCGCCTGCTGCGGCACGCATGACGCGAAGACCGGGGAAATCGGGATCATCAAGTTCTTCAGCATGATAAATTACAAGGGCGGCGTCAGGATCTGGATGGCGAGCGGGCTCAAGGCTCTCGGCATCATCAGCAGACGCACGGATCAGGACATCGAGCTCTCACATATGCTGGCGTCTGACACTGATCATATTGTCGATGCACTGAAAAAGGTAAAGGACGAGAGTGCGGCGAAGGACAGACGCATAACAGAACTCGTCAACAGCAGATTCGAGCTCGAAGCAGGGCTCCTCCCTGACAAAGCACCATTAGTGATACGTTTTGAAGAAGGCCTGTCAACGGTGGAGACGCGCCGTTTCTGTGAGTGCCTCTTGGAGAATGACAAGGGGATTTGCGTGGCAGTGCTGTCGCGGCAAAACAAGTCATGGTATTATGTCATCGGCAGCAGGACAGTCGATGTGCGCCCCGCAGGCAAGGCGCTCAATGCAAAACTTCAGGGCCGCGGCGGCGGAAGTGCTGAAATGATACAGGGTACATTCGCGGCGGGACAGAGCGAGATAGAAAATGTTTTGAAAGAGGAACTTAATGTATAGTTTTGACAGCAGGATAAGATACAGCGAGGTCGATGAGACGGGGCTACTGAGACTTGAGTCGCTTATTGATTATTTTCAGGATTGTTCTACGTTCCAGATAGAGGACGGCGGGATCGGGATCAGGTACATGAAGGAGACGCACTGCGCCTGGCTCGTCAATTACTGGCAGATAGGGATCATGAGATACCCTGCGCTTGGCGACAGGGTCAGGATCACGACACTTCCGTATGAGACCAGTGGCTTCCTTGGACTCAGAAATTTCTATATGGAATCGATAGAAGGAGAGAGGCTCGCGATCGCAAATTCGGTGTGGTCGTTGATGGACCTGAAGAAGATGGCTCCGGTGCGTGTCCCGGAGAAAATGCTCGAAGTTTTCGGTCTGGACGAGAGACTCGACATGGACTACAAATCACGCAAGATAGCTGTTCCAAAACAAGATGGCGTGCAGCGTGACACAACTGTTATAGTACCGGCACATCTCGACTCGAATCATCATGTGAACAATGGGCAGTACGTGCGTTTTGCCATGGGAATTATTCCCGGGAATGAGATCGTTACGGATTTCAGGATCGAGTACAAGAAGCAGGCGGTCTTAGGAGACATTGTCCGTACGGTTGATTACGGCATAGGGCTTACAGCAGATTGGCAGAACAAACGCCTGATTGCGCTGGATTCCGATGACGGATCGACCTTTGCCGTGGCGGAGATAGTAACAAGAGACAGGAAACAGGCAGAGTATAGTGCGTGGCACTGAAGATGATTGAAAGGACGGTGGACAATGATAAAACTGGGAGAGACACAGACACTTGTAATTGAAAAGGATACGGAACACGGGTGCTATCTTAAGGAGATGGATCAGGAAACAGAGGAACACATTCTACTTCCGAAATCACAGGTCCCGGAGGGCGCAGCACCAGGGGACGAAGTAACGGTTTTCGTCTATAAGGATTCAGAGGACCGGATGATAGCTACGTGCAGGACGCCAAAACTAAAACTCCACGAGGTTGGTTTCCTGACTGTGGCGCAGGTGGGAAGAATAGGGGCTTTTCTTGACTGGGGGCTCGACAAGGATCTGCTGCTTCCGTTCCATGAGCAGCCGCGCGATGCAAGAGTCAAAGAGGGGCAGGAATGTCTGGTTGCGGTTTATATTGACAAGAGTGCTCGCCTTTGCGCGACAATGAATGTCTATCCGTATCTTGAGAAGGAGTCACCTTACAAGATGGATGACAGGGTCACCGGCACGGTATATGAGACGAGTGAGAATTTTGGAATATTCGTGGCTGTCGACAACAGATATTCGGCGCTGATCCCCAGGAAGGAGCTGGTGCGTGACCTGCGTATCGGCGAAGTTATTTCAGCGCGTGTGACAAAGGTACTCGATGATGGAAAGCTCAACCTGTCGCTCAGAGAGAGGGCTTTCGATCAAATGGGAACTGACGGTGAGCGCCTTATGCGCATGATAAAGAACGGGGACGGAAAACTGCCATTCACTGATAAAGCAGAACCGGAGCTTATACGCAGCAGGACACAGATGTCAAAGAATGAATTCAAACGTGCTGTCGGTCACCTTATGAAACAGGGGTTGGTCGAGATAAAAGAGGACGGAATTTACATGACTGAAGCCGGTATCGAGTCCGGTAAAGAAGCCGATGACAGGCAGGCCTGAAATATGGACACAGAAACGTCACGAAAAAGTGACCAAATTATTGAATCAAATTTATGGATTTTTTTGTGATAGTGCATTATGATTAGGTGAAGTATCATTATTCTGTTTCATTAATGAAAGTGTGGGGGCACTATGATTTCTGGTCAGGTATTGCAGACAACGATCGATGGTATAAAAGAGATTTCTCATGCGGAACTTGGGGTGTTTGACGCAGAGGGAAGGGAACAGGCTGTAACGGCACCGGTATTTTCTGAGTCAGTTGATGTGATACGCAAGTTTGCTGAATCACCTGCTGATTCACAGAGCTGGGGCGAGTTCGAGTTCTTCAAGGTATTTGATGAGAGAACACTCGAGTTTGTACTTGTTTTGCGCGGAGCGGGGGAAAGCTCACAGCTTGTCGGGCGAATGGCAGGATTCCAGCTTCAGGGGCTTATAGGTGCGCTGAAGGAACGCTATGACAAGGACGGAGTTATCAAGAATCTGCTTCTCGATAATCTGCTGTTGGTCGATATTTACGGTCGTGCCAAAAAGCTTCATATAATCGCAACTGTTCCAAGGGTCGTCATGATAATGGAGACGAGCCCGGATCATGATTTTAATACGCTTGAGATCATGCAGCAGTACGTGACAGCGGGAAGCCCGGATTTTGTCACGGCAGTTGATGAGAACGGAGTAGTGCTGGTCAGGGATCTGACAGAGGGCAGCAAAGCATCTGACATTTCAAAGGCAGCAGCAGGCATAAAGGAATATCTGGAGAAGGCCGGAGTTAAGGACGTCCATATTTCGTATGGTACAGTCGTGAATGAACTCAAGGAAGTCAGCCGGTCTTACAAGGAAGCCAAGATGGCACTTGATGTAGGCAAGATATTCTTCGAAGAGCGCGATATCATAGCTTACAATGAACTGGGGATCGGCAGACTTATATATCAGCTTCCGATACCGCTCTGTAAGATGTTCATACATGAGATATTCGGTGCTGTGAATCTTGATGAGTTTGACGAAGAGACGCTCGCCACCATCAACAAGTTCTTTGAGAACAATCTGAATGTTTCAGAGACATCAAGACAGCTGTTCATTCACCGCAACACGCTTGTTTACAGGCTGGATAAGCTTCTCAAGAGTACTGGTCTTGATCTGCGCACATTCGATGATGCCATTACTTTTAAAATCGCTCTGATGGTAGTAAAGTATATGGATTATATGGAAAAGATGGAATCATTCGAGTATTGATGCTCGTTTGAACAATTCCGGGAGAATCCCGGGCAGAAAGGTTTTTATTCATGGCACGAAGGCGACTACCTTATGATACTCCGGCAGGAAACGTTATAACGATGCGTGATGTTCATAAATCATACGCAAAGAATACTGACGCTCTGAACGGAGTCACGATCGACATAAAAGATGGTGAATTTGTTTTTATAGTTGGTGATTCAGGATCTGGCAAATCGACTCTCATCAAGCTCCTTTTGCATGAGCTCACGCCTACAACGGGTGACATCAATGTTCTGGGCTATGATATGGTGACGCTTCCACATCGGAAAATTGCCAAATTCCGCAGAAATCTGGGCATCGTGTTCCAGGACTTCAGGCTTCTTAAGGACAGGACTGTCTATGATAATGTGGTATTTGCAGAACGAATCATCCAGACGCCGACAAAGTCGATAAAGAAAGACGTACCGAGGATGCTGGATATCGTCGGACTTGGCGACAAATATAAGAGTAGACCACAGGAGCTTTCCGGTGGTGAACAGCAGAGAGTAGCTCTTGCGAGAGCAATAATAAACCACCCGTTCATCCTTCTTGCTGATGAGCCGACAGGAAACCTTGATCCCCGCAACTCGTGGGAGATCATGCAGCTCCTTGAGTGCGTCAATAAGGAAGGTACCACTGTCGTTGTCGTCACGCATAACAGAGAGATCGTAAATGCCATGCATAAACGTGTCATTACGATGAAACAGGGCGTGATAATAAGCGATGAAGAGCACGGCGGTTATACAGAAGAAGAGAACGAGGATTACGAGGAAGGTGACTATTCCGAGGACAGCGATTATCCGGAAGAGAGCGCCGGAACAGATGGTTATGCGGAAGAAGAGTCATATGATGAGCCGGATAACAAGGATGGATATCCTGAGGAATACAAATATGATTTCAGCCTTGAGGATGATATAGGGAGTGGTGTTGAGGCTGGTCAGGCACAGGGAATGGAATCAGACGCTGAGGTACGGGTCGACTATATTGATGATGTCGATGCGGAAAAGACAGATGAAACACCGGGTGCTACGTCAGAAAAAGCCAGACTCCAGGACACACTCTCAGAGACAGAGGAGATGTTCTTTGATCTCGATGATGAACATGATGGGGATAACAGGTAACAGAAAAATGGAGGAGCAATGAACTCATTTTTATATACATTTGGACAGGGACTGAGCAATCTCAAGAGGAACAAACTGTTCACACTGGCATCTGTGGCTACCATAGCAGCATGTCTGTTTCTGTTCGGTCTTTTCTATGCAATACTTGCTGACTTCCAGAATGTGGTCAAAACTGCTGAACAGGGAGTTTCAGTCACTGTCTTCTTCAACGAAGGAACAACAGAGGATGAAATACTGCAGCTTAAGGTCGCTGTTGAGGAACGGGCTGAAGTCTCAGAGGTTGAATACGTTTCTGCAGACGCTGCATGGGATTCATTCAAGGATGAGTATCTTGGCGAGTATTCTGAGGGTTTCACCGAGAATCCGCTTGCAAACTCGGCAAATCTTGAGATCTACCTCAAGGATGTTTCCAAGCAGGGCGACCTTGTAGATTATCTTGAGAGCCTTGATGATGTCAGAACAGTCAACAGATCGGAGCTGACAGCAAATACACTCTCAGGTTTCAATAATCTGTTCGCTTATATATACATGGGCATAGTAATAATCCTTCTGGCGGTCTCGATCTTCCTTATCAGCAATACTGTAACGATCGGTATTTCTGTCCGCAAGGATGAGATCAGCATAATGAAGTATATTGGTGCCACGGACTTTTTTGTCAGGGCACCGTTCGTCATCGAAGGAGTAATGATCGGTTTTGTGGGATCGATACTGCCGCTCCTTGCGATCTATGTCATTTACGACAAGGTAGTAGCATATATTTCGGGCAGATTTTCAGTACTTAATTCACTTATAAATTTTCTGCCTGCCAGTACGATAATGAAAACGCTGATACCGCTGTCAATAATACTCGGAGTCGGAATAGGTTTTGTCGGAAGTATGGCTACAGTTAAGAAGCATCTTACGGCCTGATACATGGCAATGATGCGAAATATGGAAACGTATAAAATGACGGAGTGACTAAGCTTGAAAATCCGCAGATCTTTGCGATATGCCGTTATCGGCATATCGCTGTCTTTTATCATAGCGATTACTGCAGGATACAGGGTAAGTGTTCTTGCGACCGAGCAGACAAATGATTCTATCAAAGAGAAAGAGAGCCAGATAGAATCAGCTAAGAGCGAGCGCGAGCAGATGCAGAGCACACTCAGTGACATGAAGGCATTGAAGGAGCAGCTCGAGTCTAATAAGAGCAA
>JAAZDA010000133.1 GCA_012512995.1 Clostridiales bacterium
GTGCCGATACAGGCGGCTGTCGGCGGCAGAATAATAGCGCGTGAAACAGTCAAAGCGATGCGCAAGGATGTTCTTGCAAAGTGCTACGGCGGTGATATTTCAAGAAAGAAGAAGCTGCTCGAGAAGCAGAAGGAAGGCAAGAAGAGGATGCAGATGGTAGGCAACGTCGAGATCCCCAAGGAAGCCTTCATGAATGTGCTGAAGCTGGACGATACGAACTGAAGTCAGGAGTCGCAATAATCTGTGGAAAATAAAGTCGCACTGTATATTCATTACCCATTCTGTGTGAAAAAGTGTAATTACTGCGATTTTCTTTCAGCGCCGGCGGACGATGATACAAGGATCAGATATCTGAAAGCGCTGGGGCTAGAGATAAAGAGCTACAGAATGCCTGTAAAGTCTGATCAGGGAGCTATACTGCCGTGTAAAGATGATAATTGCGATTGCAGTACTGGTATAAGGCTTCCGGAGAAATTAACTGTTGATACGATTTATATTGGCGGAGGGACTCCGTCCATTATGACTCCGGGGCAGCTGGCAGAGCTGATGGATGCGCTGAGGAATAGTTTTGACGTGGATCCTGACGCGGAGATATCGATAGAGTGTAATCCCGGCACTGCCGATCTGGAAAAGCTGACGGCTTTCCGCAGTCTTGGGGTAAACCGTATTTCTATCGGTGTTCAGTCGATGAATGACGATGAACTGAGAATACTCGGAAGAATACACTCGTCATCTGATGCGATAAGGATCATCAGGAATGCCAGAGAAGCGGGATTTGACAATATAAACTGCGATCTTATGAGTGCGATTCCGCGGCAGACATGTGAATCATGGAGAGACACGCTGAACAAAGTGGCTGATTTCGGGATTGAACACATTTCGGCCTACAGCCTCATAATTGAGGAAGGAACGCCGTTTTATGACAATTGCCCGGCGCTTCCTGATGAGGATTCGGAACGTGAGATATACTATATGACAAAAGAAATCCTTTCGTCTTATGGGTATGAAAGATATGAGATCAGCAATTATGCCAGGCCGGGCAGAGAGTGCAGACACAATATCGGTTACTGGACGGGGCATGATTACCTGGGGCTCGGGATCGGAGCTGCAAGTCTGATAAACGGCAGGCGGTTCACTGATATAAGAGATATCCGGAAATATATTTCTTTTTTTGAAAATTACAACTATGAGACCGGAATTCATGGAATACATGAGAACATCGAGAAACTCAGCATAAACGACAGGATGGAGGAATTCATGTTCCTTGGTCTTAGAATGACAAAGGGTGTTTCAACATCGGATTTCAGAGCAAGATTCGGCAAAACAATTGAAGAGGTTTACGGAACTGTGATAAAAAGGCAGCTTGAACTCGGGCTTATAACAGACAGGAATGACAGGATAGCGCTGACTGACTACGGAACGGACGTGAGCAATTCAGTGATGGCGGAGTATATGTTTTGACCAGATTTTTGTGTCAGACGGGTTGACGATAGGGCAACGCAAAGATAGAATAACAAAGTGTGTGTTTCATACTTCGAGTGGTATGGATCGTAATCTTGAATTTATGAGGGAAGAAATCGAATGAAGCTTGTACAGAAGGCAAAGTACTTACTGATAGGTATTGCGGCGATGATGGCTGCGGCGGTGTTCACGCCGGGAGTGAAGAACGTGAATGCGGCCACGCAGGGAATAGATGTTTCACAGTGGCAGGGCACAATAAACTGGAGTGCTGTAAAGAACAGCGGTATAAGTTATGCCATGGTCAGAGCCGGAAATATCGCATATGGTCTCGATACAATGTTTGCATATAACATGACAGCTGCAAATGCTGCCGGCGTAAGAACAGGAGTCTATTGCTATTCATATGCGCTCAATGCGGCTCAGGCAGCCCAGGAAGCACAGTTTGTCGTTGCGGCATGCCAGAACTTCACAGTATCATTCCCGATAGCAATTGATATTGAAGATCAGTCACAGAAGAGTCTTTCACCGCAGCAACAGGCTGAGATCGTCAATGCCTTCTGCGCTGTAATTTATAATGCAGGATACACACCAATGGTCTACACAAGCCGTTCATGGTTCATAGACTGCCTCGGCCCCGTGACATGGGATAAGTGGGTAGCGCAGTATAACAGTTATTGTGATTATCCGGGAACATACTGCATGTGGCAGTATACAAGCAGCGGCAGTGTGAGCGGAATAGCCGGAAATGTGGATATGGATTATCTTTACAAGGACTATTTCTCAATCATCAAACAGACAGGATTTGATGTCCGCGGCGGTTACACATATTACTACAACAATTACAAGAGAGTCGTGGGTCTCCAGTCTATATCCGGCAGCATGTATATGTTCGACACGCTCGGACGAATGACGACAGGATGGGTAGGCGCAGGAACTCAGAAGTATTACTTTGATCCGGAGAACAGCGGAGCGGCAGCGCTTGGCTGGAAGACTATTGCGGGAATCAAGTACTACTTTGGAACTGATTTCTTCGCATCTGTCGGTTACAAGACAATTGGCACTGCCAATTACATGTTCGATGCAAACGGTGCGATGGTCACAGGACTTTACAACAATGGAGTCGGCATACAGTATTTCGATCCTGCAACCGGCGCGATGGCAATAGGCTGGACTAAGATCGGAGACGGTTCATATTATTTCGACGTCAACGGATATGAATCTGTAGGCCTTGTATCTATAGGCGGATTTAATTACTACTTTGGCGCAGACGGAAAGATGCTTACCGGGTGGCAGACTGTTGCCGGTGCAATGATGTACTTCGGTACAGACGGCAAGATGGCGACAGGATTCACAGTCATCAACGGGGCGACATATGAATTCAACAGCAACGGTGCAATGATTACCGGGTTTATCAGCAACGCTGATGGGACCGCATATTACTTCGGAGCTGACGGTAAGATGTTGACAGGCTGGCCGTCAATAGGCGGAGGATGGTTCTACTTCGGAGCTGATGGAAACCTTGTAAGAGATACTATATTTACCGATGGCTCAGGCATAGGTGTCCAGGTAGATGCGAATGGACTTATGATCGCACCTGCGGGATATGTGCCTAATATCGGAAGCATGTAAGGAATTAAGAATTAAGTATGATCAAGTCTAA
>JAAZDA010000134.1 GCA_012512995.1 Clostridiales bacterium
ATGAAGAACTGAACAGAAGATCGACCTATCTTCGCACAATGAGGAAAATCTGGATCGTACCGGCGGCGGCAGCTGTGGGCGCGGCTTTGTTTTTTCTGGTGTATTTTCTCGTGACAGTGGTTTTCGGGGGAGCCCGCGAATACGAATATGTCACGAAGCTCTATGTTGAGTACGCGATGAATGAAGATACTCAGACCGCCTATGATTATTACAACGGCTGGACCTGGAATGACCTCATTGTTTCGAATCCTGACATCTCGGATACAATCGTAGCGCAGCTTCCTGAAGGCACTGATCTGTCTACGGTGAGCGACGAGGCAAATGTCCAGATCCTTTCTGACATAAGAGTGATGACGATCACTGTGACGGACTCAGATCCTGACCGCGCGACGGCAATAGGCGACGCGGTGAGTGCAGGCCTCGTTCATTTCGGTGGGACGGCAAAAGAATTTGATGAGATAAGAGTCATGTCAACGACAGAGCCTGCGGTAGTGACGTATTCGAACCGCACTAAGAACGCGATACTCTTAGGATTTATAATCGGGGCACTTACGGGATTGTTTGCGATAATGATAAGCAGCACGCTCGATGACGCTGTATATGTTCCTGAGGATGCGGGCAGACGTTTCGGCGTGCCATGCCTCGGAGCAACTGCATCAAAAGGAGCGGGGCTCCCGGCAAAACTTGATGCTGAGCTCAGGGCGGATGTTTCACGCCTTATGAACGGCGCATATAAATGCGCTGTGACATACACAGGGAAAGATAAAGAAACTGCAGAGAGCGTGGCAAGACGCCTGGCGGAAGCCTGCGCAAAAGACGGGGACGCGGCGGGAACTTGTTTTGACGTGGTTCCGTGTGACAATTATGATGCGTTGCGCATGGCGGGCAAGATAGTGATGGTGCTCCCTTATGGCAGGAAGAACGGTACCGAGGCGGATCGGGTCCTTGAGGTAATGCGGCAGCAGGGGTGCAGCGCTGATGCTACGGTCATAGCTGATGCGGATGTCAAGTTCCTCAGGCATTATTACAGGATGAAGTAAGGAACAGGAATAACAGATGAGAATACAGATCCTTGTGGCGGCGGTTCAGGAAAACGTGATCATGCTCGCCGAGCATATGAATATTTCGACTGATGCGATCATCTGCAATCAGTGCCACGAATTCTCGTATCAGGAGTTCGAACACTGCGGACATAAGATACGTGCTTATGCGTTCGATGAACGCGGTGTCGGTCTCAACAGGAACAATGCACTGATGCGCACCGATGCGGATCTTTGTGCTTTCGCGGATGAAGATATTGTCTACGATGATGATTATGAAGAGAAGATAATACGCGAGTTCGAGCGCAATCCGAAAGCTGACATTCTTATGTTCAACGTAATGGCAACGGAGAGCAGGAGAACATACGAGAATATAAGGCACAAGAGGGTGCGCTGGTATAATTACGGGCGCTATCCGACATACAGCATGTGTGCCAGGGTGGAGAGCCTTCGAAAGGCCAATGTGAGTTTCTCCCTTCTCTTCGGCGGCGGAGCAAAGTACAGCAACGGAGAGGATACTTTGTTCCTGCATGATTGTCTGGAAAAGGGGCTCAGGATATATGCCGTACCGGTCGGAATAGGACACGAGAAAAAGCGCAGCGAAGCCGAAGAATCAACATGGTTCAATGGATAC
>JAAZDA010000135.1 GCA_012512995.1 Clostridiales bacterium
GGAACTGCTCTTCAGATAACCATATACACCGGCAGCTGCGACTGTAAATACAGCCAGGCCAAATAATGTCTTGCCAAATTTGCTCATGTATTGTTCCTCCTGAAAACTCTTATCATTTTATGAAATTCTACCTCAATTCACAGCATAAATAAAGAAACATATGTAGATTTTATTACCTGTAAAGAAGTTTAAGGCTTGAAAGCGCTAAAAGCCCGTGATATAGTAACTTTTAAGACCAATTTGGTCAACGGAGCTTCAACTGATGAACGAAAAGTTCTATGATCTCAAAAAAGAAAAACAGGATCGAATGATAAACGGTGATTTGAAGGTATTTGCCCTCAATGGCTATAAGCATGCGAGCACAGATGATATTATCGTCGAGGCCAGGATCAGCAAAGGTCTTCTTTTCCATTACTTTGAAAGCAAGATCGGTCTATATGAGTTCCTGTTTGACTATGCGTCCCGTTTTGCCGTAGTTCAGCTCAAATCAGGTGTCAGGAAAGACGAAAAGGACTATTTTGAAATACAGAGCCAGATAGCTTCCGCTGAAGCAGACCTGGAAGGTCAGTATCCGTATATCACAATGTTCCTTGACTCAGTGGCTCGCGAAACAAGTGAAGAAGCACTCACAGCTATTTCATCTTCACGATCAATGGTCGACGAATGCTATTCAGCACTGCTCAGTCAGGCTGATCTCTCAGCGTTTGCATCTGCAGACGATTCCGATAAAATGACTCAGATCATTTCTTACACAAAACAGGGGCTCCTCAGGGCTCATCTTGAAGACGAAGCCTTTGACCCCAAAGATCTTCTCTCCGAGATCAACAACGTTCTGCATTTTCTGAAAAGCCTCACAATCTCCAGGTAAACCCTTGAACAGTCATTCAATCTCAGTATTGAAAGTTCTATTTCTTCATTCTGTAAGCGCTGTCCGCAGGATAACCGCCTTTCAGCTTCTGCATCCCGCGCTGTATTGCGTCCTTTGAATTCTTCCAGTCTTTATCCGCGTTCTGATAATCGAATTTTTCTATCATCCAGTCAACGTCATCTGTCATTCTGGCAAGATTATCGTGCATCAGTTTGAATATACTATCGTAAAAATCCTGTCTCTGGCTGTCATCAAGTTCCGTTTTTGCAGCTTCGCAGAGATCCCCGAAATGTGGCAGGCAGAAACCTTTTCCGTTTATTACCTTATTTCTGAACTCTTCATCCTTCTGCCAGAGATAAAAGAATGTCTCTATATAACGCTTCTTCGTGTCTGCAATCTGTCTGCAGACAAAACAAGTGCCTTCCCTGGCCTCTACCCAGGCTGAGACTGAATCGGTCTTCCCTGATGTCTCGTAGCTCTGCGCCGTATCAGGAGTCACAGCTGTTTCAGGCTTTCTGAATCTCGCAAATATGGAAGGAGAAGCTTTGCCCGCCGGCTTTCCGGTGTTCTTATGTTTTGCCGTTTCCGCATCGAGCTCCGCACTTATCTTTCTTAAGTGTGTCGACAGGATCCACGCACTTCCAAGCGCATTGCCATAGTCGAACATCTGCTTGAAATGACGCCTGCAGAAGCCCTCTTCGTCAGTCATCGCGCGGATATCTTTCTCCATATATGAGGAGCTGTTCCCGAGCGTGAAATCCATGGCATCCTGCTCGATCTTCCGCTCAGCCCAGCAGAGCGGGCACTCATCACCTGCGTTTACCGCATCGTTAAGAGGTATAGTGTACAGCTTTTCTTTCACGTGAGCCGTCCTCCGGCCTCATGGCCATTATCATCCCGAGTCAGTTCTTCGGCATTACGAATGAACTCTTAAGTCCCACAGTGCGATTGAAAACTGGTTTTCCCTCAGCGGAATCCTTGCAGTCAACGCAGAAGAATCCGTTGCGTACGAACTGAAAGCGGTCAAAAGCAACAGCTCCCTTAAGTTCCGGCTCCAAATACGCATTGCATACTGTAAGTGAATTCGGATTCAGGTTAAGTGAACCGTCATCATTATAGATACCCTTTTCTTCATCGATAATATTCTCGTATAGCCTTACCTCTGCCGGTACAGCCGTGGAAGCCTCCACCCAGTGAATAGTGCCCTTCACCTTGCGGCCATCCGGGCTGTCTCCGCCTCTTGTCTCAGGATCATAAGTCACATGAACAGCGGTCACATTGCCGTAAGCATCCTTGTCACATCCGGTGCATGTCACGTAATACGCGTTCATAAGGCGCACTTCGTTGCCGGGAAAAAGGCGGAAGTACTTTTTGGGCTGGATCTCGAAGAAATCGCCACGCTCTATCCAGAGTTCTCTGCCGAACGGAATCTGACGCGTTCCGAGTTCAGGATTTTCTTTATTGTTCTCAATAGTAAGCTGCTCTGTCTGTCCTTCAGGATAGTTATCAATTACAAGCTTAAGCGGGTCGAGAACAGCCATCATACGCTTGCACCCAGGCTTAAGATCCTCGCGGATGCAGTACTCAAGCATCGCGTAATCAGACGATGACTGAGCCTTGGATATTCCTGACAGCTCTACGAACTTCCTTATCGACTGCGGCGTAAAGCCGCGGCGGCGAAGACCGCTTATCGAAACAAGCCTCGGATCATCCCAGCCATCGACTATGCCCTGCTCAACAAGCCTCTTTATATAGCGCTTGCCCGTAACAATATTGGTGAGATACATCTTGGCGAACTCGATCTGGCGGGGAGGATTTTCAAATTCAGCTTCCTTTACGACCCAGTCATACAGAGGGCGATGATCCTCGAACTCCAAAGTGCACAGAGAATGTGTTATGCCTTCGATTCCATCCTCAATCGGGTGTGCAAAATCATACATCGGATAGATGCACCACTTGTCGCCTGTTCTCTGATGGCTCATGTGTGCGACTCTGTATATTATCGGATCGCGCATGTTAATATTAGGGCTCGCCATGTCGATCTTAGCGCGGAGCGTTATTTCACCGTCCGCAAACTCACCGTTCTTCATTCTCTCGAAAAGATCAAGATTCTCATCGGCAGAACGATCCCTGTTCGGGTCATCTCTCCCTGGCTCTGTGAGCGATCCGCGGTATTCTTTCATCTCCTCGGCTGTAAGCTCAGACACATATGCCTTGCCTTTTCTGATGAGTTTTACCGCTATCTCATACATCTGGTCAAAATAATCTGACGCAAAGAAAAGTCTGTCTTCCCAATCGGCGCCAAGCCATTTCACGTCTTTCTTGATTGACTCGACAAACTCGCTTTTCTCCTTGGTCGGATTTGTGTCATCGAACCTCAGATTGAACTTTCCGCCGTATTCCTGCGCGATCCCATAGCTCAGAAGAATTGCCTTCGCGTGACCTATATGCAGATAGCCATTCGGCTCCGGAGGAAAACGCGTATGTACATGATCGTACACTCTGTCCTTCAGATCCTTGTCTATTGCCTGTTCAATAAAATTTCTGCTCTCAATTCCCTCACTCATAATCTTGCTCTCTGATCCTCAAATTTTTATGTCAAAACAAATGTCTTTATCAGTTCTGTGCATCCGTTGAATAGTTCGGTGCTTCCTTTGTGATCTGTATGTCATGCGGATGTGATTCGCGCAGTGCCGCGCTTGTGATCTTGACAAAACGGCCGTTCTCACGAAGTTCCTTGAGGTCTCCGGCGCCGCAGTATCCCATTCCTGAGCGGATTCCTCCTATAAGCTGGAAAACTGTATCCTCAACTGTCCCCTTGTATGCCACACGTCCTTCGACACCTTCCGGAACAAGCTTCTTGGCATTCTCCTGGAAGTACCTGTCCTTGGATCCGTTCTCCATTGCCGCGATCGAACCCATGCCGCGATAGACCTTGTATTTTCTTCCCTGATATAATTCGAAAGCACCGGGTGCTTCATCACAGCCTGCAAATATTGATCCCATCATACATACGCTGCCGCCTGCTGCCAGAGCCTTTGTCATATCTCCTGAATACTTGATGCCGCCGTCGGCGATTATCGGAATATCGTATTTCATTGCCGCTTCATATGCATTCATGACTGCTGTTACCTGAGGGACGCCGATACCGGCGACCACACGTGTCGTGCATATCGATCCCGGGCCTATGCCGACCTTTACAGCATCAGCTCCCGCCTTGATTAGAGCCTCTGTCCCTTCAAAAGTAGCTACATTACCTGCTATTACATCAAGATCAGGGAACTTATCCTTTATCATTCTCACACAATGAAGGACATTCTCAGAATGACCATGCGCTGAGTCAAGGACAATGACATCTACCTTCGCGTCTGCCAGTGCCCTGACTCTGTCCAGGACATTAGCGGTTATCCCGACACCTGCGCCGCAGAGCAGCCTGCCCTGTCCGTCTTTCGCAGCCAGCGGGTACTTTATTGTTTTCTCGATATCCTTGATCGTGATAAGACCGACGAGATTATAATCATCATCTACGAGCGGAAGCTTCTCCTTCTTGGACTTTGCAAGGATCTTCTTGGCTTCATCCAGCGTGATGCCCTTTTTTGCAGTGATCAGATTCTCTGATGTCATGCAGTCGCGGATCTTCTGGGTGAAATCCTCCTCAAACTTAAGATCACGGTTAGTGATAATACCTACAAGCTTTTTTCCTTCAGTGATCGGAACGCCTGAAATGCGGAACTTCTGCATCAGAGCTTCCGCGTCCCCGAGCGTGTGCTCCGGCGACAGTGAAAACGGATCCGTTATGACGCCGTTCTCAGAACGCTTGACCTTGTCGACTTCCTCAGCCTGCTGGTCAATTGTCATATTCTTGTGGATTATTCCGATACCGCCCTGACGCGCCATAGCGATCGCCATGCGTGATTCCGTTACGGTGTCCATGCCTGCACTCATCATCGGTATGTTGAGCCTGATCTTCTTAGTAAGATTTGTTGTTATATTTACCTCATTGGGAACTACCTGTGAATACGACGGAACGAGCAGTACGTCGTCAAATGTAATACCTTCTCCGATAATCTTTGCCATTTTCTCCTCCAATTCTTCTACAAGTAATGTCTGAATGCACCTTATAAAAAACGGGATATGCTATGATGCTTAAGGCATATCCCTTGTTTCCGTAATTGACGTCAGTCACGGTAGACCTTGTGGGGCTCGGCCTGACGCATCGCATTTACCAGTTCTTCTGTTGCCTCTATCATTATCTTGCAGTCAGAGAAGAACATCACATATCTGTCATCCGGATCATTAATGACTCCGGATGTGTAATCTATCGTTTTAAGGTCCTTGTGATTGTAATTATCAAGATGGATCGATTTTATCGGAGCTGCTATCTCCATCTTCTCAAGATCGTATTTGCCGAGGCTCTTGCGATTCTCTTTATTCATTATCTTTGCTACTCTGAGTTCCTTCTCGACATAAGAATACTCAAATTCTATATTGACATTTCTACTGACAAAAAAAGCGCCCACGCCGCAGGCCACTCCTATTGCCAATGCGATCAGCGTGCCTATTCCCCATGTGCTTACCATACAAAGGAAAATGAATGCGACACAAAGCATAATAAGAAACACCCGCAGGAATTTCATAAACGGGTTATCTTTCTTCGGAACAACCACTTCGAGACATCCGATATCCATCTTCTATCAGGCTCCTTCTTAATGAGTTTTGAACTGAATTTAACTTATGGTATTACGAATCTTTGACCAATGCAAGTGATTTCAGTAATTATTATATCAGCTATAATCATGGCTTATAGCTTGTTTTGACTGGATTCTATTTGTCAGGCCCTTCCCAGAAATAATTGACAATGGCGACTGACGTTTCCATGTGCTGCGATGTCGATACTATTCCTATCATGCCTGTAGTTTCTGTATAAAGCGGCATATCCTTGCTGTAAGGCGCATCGTTAAGGACAATTCCCACCGGCTCCGGATTCTCCATCTTCGACGGATCAGGCATCTTGAATGTCCCCACTTTTTCCGATGCCTCTGCTTCCTCCTGGGTCTCGCCCGTTATATCAGAGGAATCTTCTTCGCTGCTCTCGCTGAGAGCTGAGTCCTGCTCGGCGTCCACCACTGCTTCATCAACGTAGTAGAAATATGGCTCATATTTTTCTATCTCTTCATCGCTCAGCACTGTCCTGAGATCCACAAAGGCTCCGATATTAGCGTAACTCACAAAATTGTATGCATCGCAGGCCAGAACATCGAGATTTTTGGCTGAAATATATGTGACTATTCTCTCCTGCTGGCCGATCTCAGCTGAGTCTGTCGCGCCTCCCGGAGTCAGATGTCCGCTCATATCAAGCGAAATACTGTATTCATCGAGAACAACATCAGCTTTGTCTGCAATGTCCTCTACGATCGGATCCGTATTCAATAATGACGATTGTCCTTCAACGTTAAGCATTATCACGTTCGCCGCCTCAGGTTTTCTCGTCACTATACTGTAGACCACGCTTATAACAAGGATCAATGACAGGATTATTATTGCAACGGGCCACTTGTAGTATGACCAGAACCAGGAAACATGAGCCTTGACTCCCTTTCCCTTAAGACTCATCCGCTGTTCTCTTATTTCATCTCTGATTGACATTTGCTGCTCCGATCCAAATTTATTATTTTCCAGATGATATAAGGGTCAAAAGTACATTCTGCGTTTCTGCTTGCAGAAAAAGCAGAATGTATTTGGGACCCGTCCCACACTCGAAAGTAGCGATTTACGCAGTAAATCAGCGGATTTCGAGTGTGGGGAGAATTGCGAAATCAATTTGTGAAGAACACAAATCAATAGAAGCGGAGCAATTCGTATAGCATCATAGCCAAAATGGTGTTTTGACACCTACATCATGATATATCAATTCCCTTGTATCATTATAGCCGTACAATGCTTCAAAACAAATTAAAAAAGAATAAAGCGCCGGCCATCCGGGACACGGATAGTCGGCGCCATCATATCATTAGTTACAAAGATACTTTTGACACCTGCATCATCATATTTGTGTAGTAACAAAAATGTCGTAAATTGCACGTATTGCCGTCTCAAAATCTTTGTTTTCAACACCGACAATGATATTCAGTTCGCTTGACCCCTGATCGATCATTCTTACGTTCACTCTTGCATGTGCCAGTGCTGCGAATATTCTTCCCGCTGTACCTCGCATGGATTTCATTCCACGGCCCACTATGGCAATCAGTGCCAGATCTGCCTCAATATCGATCGTATCAGGATCAGTCAATCTGTGTATTGCTGATACCACATGCTGCTCTTTATCAAGGAACTCGCTCTCATGAACTACAACAGTCATAGTATCTATGCCTGATGGCATATGTTCTATCGAGATCCCACTCTCCTCAAATGCCTGTAATACCTTGCGGCAGAAACCTATCTCAGAATTCATCAGTGCTTTGTTTATGATGACAGAACAGAAGTCCTTCTTGCCCGCGATCCCTGTTATGACGAACTTGGGTTTCTGGCATGTACTCTCAACTATCCATGTTCCATCATCATCAGGTCTGTTCGTATTTCTTATGTTGATTGGGATTCCTTCGTGTCTCACCGGGAAAATTGCTTCCTCGTGAAGGACCGAAGCTCCCATATATGAGAGCTCCCTGAGTTCCCTGTAAGTAATCGTATCAATGCTCTCAGGTTCTTCTACAACACGTGGATCAGCTACCATGAAACCCGACACATCTGTCCAGTTCTCATAAACATCAGCTCTGGCAGCGCGCGCCATTATCGACCCTGTGATATCAGATCCGCCGCGCGAAAATGTTTTGACTCTGCCGTCTGAGCCGCATCCATAGAATCCAGGAAGTACGGCATTTTTGGCATTCTTCAATCTGTCGCCGAGGACATCGTTCGTCTTCTCTGAATCCAGGACGCCGTTTTCATCAAAGAAGATCACTTCCCTGGCATCAATGAACTCAAATCCAAGATACCGTGCCATTATAAGGCTGTTAAGATATTCTCCTCTTGACGCTGCGTAATCCCTCTCCGGTTCAGTCGTCATCTTCACTCTGATCTTTTCAAATTCATCATCGAGCGAGAACGGCTTTCCTGTCGAAGGATCCTTTATTCCGAGTCCCTCTGCTATCTCTGTATACCTTGCTCTTATTTTTCCCAGGATATCGTCGATCTTTTCGCCTTTTTCCGCTATTTCATCCATTTTGTACAGCAGATCTGTGACCTTGGTATCCCCGTCAAAACGTCTTCCCGGAGCAGACGGCACCACAAATATTCTCGATTTATCAGCGCGGATTATACCTGCTGCTTTTCTGAACTGCTCGGCATCTGCAAGAGAAC
>JAAZDA010000136.1 GCA_012512995.1 Clostridiales bacterium
GATCGCGCCGTCGTTCCGCTTATCTGCCTTTGCGCTGAAAGAACAGATATTCAGCCCGAGATATTTGGTTTTGAAAAATTCAGTTGATTGTCTTGCTATTATTTTGCTGGAGGTATATAATTCTTTCATTGTAGAGTGTGAAGTCCACCCTCCAGGAAATTGCCGTGTGTGTTTGAATTATGATTAGTGCACCTGAACCGATGTATTGAGCAAGAGGGATATCGCTTTTGAAGATCTATAGCCATATCCGTTATGAGTTTTTGGCCCTGCTTCTCCTGTCATTCCTATCTCTTTTATCACTGCCGGGTGATGGGGGTCAAATAGCTTCTCGAGTTTTGCATTCTGGCGGTCGACCGCGAGCGTGTACTGTGTGAGGTCGTTTGTTCCTATAGAAAAGAAGTCACATATCTGCGCCAGGTCATCAGCACACAATACCGCGGCCGGTGTCTCTATCATCGTTCCGACCTTATAATCTCCGACCCTGCCGCCCTCAGCGATTATCTCGTCGCGGCACTCGCTCAGGATTTGTTTTGCCGAATTCAGCTCTTCCTTACTGATTATCATAGGGAACATGATCGACATATTGCCGTAAGCTGACGCGCGCACGAGTGCGCGGAGCTGCGTCTTGAAGAAATCTTTTCTTGTAAGGCAGACTCTTATCGCTCTGTAGCCGAGTTCAGGGTTGGCCTCAGGCTCAAGCTTCATGTAATCTACCATCTTGTCCGCTCCGATATCGCATGTGCGGAAATTCACGCTTAACGGTGACAATTCCTCGATCACTCTTTTATACACGTAGAACTGCTCTTCTTCTGACGGCAGGTGTTTGCTGTTAAGTTAAATAAATTCCGTGCGGAAAAGTCCTACGCCACCGGCGTCATTTGCCCATACTGCCTCTATTTCAGCCGGGTCCGCGATGTTAGCCGAAACTCTGATTTCTGTCCCGTCAATTGTCGTATTGCCAAGGCCTTTCAGGCTCTTAAGATACTCAGCGCTTGCTATTTCTTCTTCGCGCCTTTTCTTAAATTCAGTGATCAGTTCATCTGACGGATCAATGTAAACACAGGAATGGTATCCGTCTATTATTGCTGTCTTCCCGTCCCATTCAGCGCACGCTGCCTCGCATTGTACTATTCCCGGAATATTCATGCTGCGGGCGAAAATTGCGGGGTGTCCGTTCGAACTGCCTTCTTTTGTGATAAAACCAAGAAGCAGATCCTTATCAAGTCTCGTGATCTCTGAAGGAGAAAGGTCGAACGCGACAAGGATGACCGGGGCAGCGCTTGTTTCGCCTGCATAACTTGTTTTACCTGCGTCTTTTGCGCCCATATCATTGAGCAGGTTGTGCAGAAGACTCTTGCTGATATCATCGATATCCGCGCTTCTTGATCTGATATATGTATCATTCATCCCTGAAATCGAGCGTGAACATATATCACAGATGGTTTTTACGGAATACTCCGCGCTTTTGTGCTGATGTTCCATCATATTCCTGATGGCTCCGATAAGTTCAGCGTCTGAGAGCATCATAATGTGGCTTTCGAACACAGCCGCGCTGGCCTCCCCCGATTCGCGGAGTGCCTTGTTCCTCAGCTCATCCTGCTGGGCTATTGATTTTTTCCTGGCCTTTTCAAAGCGCATAAGCTCCGCTTTTTTGTCTTCGACCGTTTCATCACTGACCTCAAGCTTCGCCCTTATATGGACCTTTATAGTCCCTATCGCAATCCCCTTAAGGATGCTCTTTCCTTCAACCTTAATCATCTATCTCCCTGTTGACGGAGCACACCAGCTCCTCATATGTAATTTCTTTACTTATTGTACGAAATAAATGGCATTAGTTCCACTTCTGATACATAATTCTTCACTTGTAAACAGTTACCCGTTACTGTTCACAGGCTCCAAGACTTAAGTGTTCGTTTGAGCATATCCTGAAATGTTCCACTGGATGGCTTGAATTAACGTTTTACCTGTGAAACGCGGTGGTCATCAACATTCGCGGGTAAGAAGCCGAATCTGGCACGTCAAGACAATCCTTCAGCGTCTGGGCGTGC
>JAAZDA010000137.1 GCA_012512995.1 Clostridiales bacterium
GAATGTTGATCAGAAAATGATGATAATCGCTGTATCCGCGGTTCTTGCAGGTTCTGTGTGTGGCGATCATATTTCGCCTATATCTGATACGACGATAATGGCATCTGCAGGTGCACAGAGTAATCACATCAACCATGTGCAGACACAGATGCAGTACGCAGCAATAGTTGTTATGGTATGTGTTATCGGCTACGTACTTGCGGCGTTGATACAGAACTGGTGGCTTACGCTTATCGTTTGTATTATTATAGAGACGGTGATACTTTCAGTAATAAAGAAGTACTCTGACAAACATAATGATGAGCTCGGGATACTTGAGGACGGTCTGGAAAAGATTGAAAAACAGGGGAATATGGCAGATATGAGGGTAAAAATACCATGTATGGCAATTCTGATCGCGGCACTGGCAGCCCTCTCAGCGGTATGCCCTGTGAGCATCCGCGCCGCGGAAACGGCAGGTGATTCGGGGACAGAAACTGTATCGACTTCAAAAGAGCGCACTGTTTCTCCCGATACTGCAAGATATGGCATAAACAGCGTAGTGGCCCAGGATTACATAAACGAGAATTACCCTAATGCATCTACATATATGTTCAATTCGGCAGCTGATTCACTGCTGGCTCTTGAGAGCGACAAGGTCGATTATGTTATGACATCACGCTCCACGGCCGGTTATATAATGAAGAGCGATGACAGTATTGTTATCACGGACGACAGTGTGATTGACGAAGCATGCTATATAGCTGTGTCAAAAGATAATACTGATCTGACAGATAAAATTGATGCGGTGCTGGCAGAGCTCAAATCAGACGGAACTCTGAGTGAAATGACAGGGCGATGGTCGCTTGGCGGGTCTGATTATTATGACATTAAGGAAATAACGCCGTCCGATGGAACAAATGGTGTTCTGACTGTGGCAGTGTCACCGGATGTTCCGCCAATTTGTTTTGTCCAGGACGGAGAAGTGGCAGGCATAGATGTCGAGCTTATGGAGATCATAGCCGCGAAGCTCGATATGAAATTGAAATTTACAGTCATGGATTTTAATGCTATCCTTCCAGCGGTAGAGTCAGGAAAGGCAGATGCAGCCATATCTGATATAAATGCCACAGAGGAACGGCGCGAGCTTGTGGGATTTACAGAGAGCTATTTTGACAATCCACAGGTGCTTCTCAGTCTGAAAAGTGTTACAGAAGATACAAGAGTGCCTCAGTATACCGAGCTTGCGCAGCTGTCTGGAAAACTCATAGCAGACACATCAGGATCGGTTTTCAGCAAATATATTGATGAAGTGATTCCAAATGTTACATACAGTGTATTCAACGGCCCACTGGAACAGATAGAAGCTCTTAAGGACGGCAAGGTCGAGGCTGTTCCTATGGATGAGCCAAACACAAAAATTGAGCTGGCTAAGGAAACTGATCTGACTATCCTTCCTCAGAGGATCGCAGCAGCCAAGTATGGCATTGTTCTGCAGAAAGGGAGTCCTCTCACTTCAAAAGTGAACAGTGCTCTTGCAACGCTTAAGGCTGACGGCACACTGGATGAGATGAAAAAGAGATGGATGGGAAGCGACGACAGCGTAAAAGTGATGCCTGATATTGAAAGCTCAGGGGCAAACGGAACTCTTCTGGTGGCTTATGATAAAGCCTATGAACCTATGGAGTATGTCGACGCCGACGGTCGCGAGAAAGGATACGAACTGGAAATGATGCTCCGCGTAGGCAAGATACTTGGCATGAAAGTGGAGTTCGTGACAATGGATACCAGTGGCCTGATCCCAATGATACGTAGTGGGAAAGCTGATGCGGCAGTCGGGAGTTTCTCCATAACCGAGGAACGCAAGGAAATCGTTGATATGAGTGATCCCGAGTATGAAGGCGGAGTGTATTTTATCGTACGCAAGGTCGCAGCAGAAGAAGTCGACAGCACTGAGGAAAAGACAAGGTTCATTGGTGAGCTGGCAGGAAGCTTTACACGCACATTTATCAACCAGGACAGGTGGAAACAAATACTCAGCGGAATGGGTGTGACTGTGGTCATTTCGGCATTATCAGGTGTGTTCGGCTCGCTGCTGGGATTTGGACTGTGTATGCTGCGCCGCGACAGGAAGAAGACCAGACCAGTGACCACTGCGTTCATCAGGGTAATTGAAGGTACGCCTGTTGTAGTATTGCTGATGATCCTTTACTACCTTGTTTTCGGAAAAGTCGGCATATCGGCAATCATCGTAGCCATCATCGGTTTTTCCATAAACTTCGGAGTATATGTTTCAGAAATGATAAGTATGGGGATCAATGCCGTTGAAAAGGGGCAGATAGAAGCTGCCGCAGCTTTGGGATTCACAAGATCACAGGTGTTCAGGAAGGTAACATTCCCTCAGGCAGCACAGCATTTTGTGCCTATATACAAGGGTGCTTTTATCTCTATGGTCAAGGACACATCAGTCGTAGGATATATTGCGATCGAGGATCTCACAAAGGTATCTGATATAATAAGGAGCAGGACGCTGGAAGCTTTCTTCCCACTCATTGTAACTGCAGTGATTTATTATCTGGTGGCAAATCTCCTGGCATTCGTTCTGACAAAGATAGAGATCAGGATAAATCCAAAAAAAGAGACACGAATAGCTGAACTGACTGAACGGTGACAAAATGACAAAAGACATGACAGAGGGGAATTCGGTGAAGCTGATCCTTCGCTTCATGATTCCTCTTGTTTTGGGAAATTTGTTCCAACAACTTTATAATGTGGCGGACTCGGTGATCGTCGGAAGGTATCTCGGGGTGAATGCACTCGCCGGTGTAGGGCAGAGTGCATCACTCACCTTTCTGATACTTGGATTTGTAAATGGATGCTGCAGTGGTTTTGCCATACCTGTAGCGCAGTGCTTCGGTGCAAAACAGTACAGCCAGATGCGGCGATTTGTGTTCAATGCTGAAATACTGTCTGTTATTCTGGCAGCGGTCATAACGACGGGGACAGCTTTTTTCTGTGACAACATACTGCACCTCATGGGGACGCCACAGGAAATATACAACGATGCATATTGCTATCTGCTCGTTATTTTTCTGGGAATTCCGTTCACATTCCTGTACAATATGCTCTCCGGTATAATCAGATCTCTCGGTGATTCGAAAACACCTTTCATCTTCCTTATCATTTCAACTCTGTTCAATATTGCCGGAGATCTCATTTTCATAATAGTGTTCAAGATGGGCGTACTTGGCGCCGCGCTCGCAACGATTATGGCACAGGCACTTTCCGGAACCATGTGCCTGTTCTACATGAGGAGCCATTACGATATTCTTGTGATGGAACCGAAGGACAGAAAGGCAGATCCGGGTATGATAAAACGACTGCTGGGGATGGGTTTGCCGATGGGACTTCAGTTTTCAATCACCGCGGTTGGCAGCATTATGTTGCAATCGGCCATCAATGCGCTTGGGACTGTGTACGTTGCATCATATGCGGCGGCGCTTAAGATCAAGCAAATTATGATGTGCCCTTTCGATGCGATAGGTGCGACTATGGCAACATACTGCGGTCAGAATCTCGGAGCGGGAAAGATCGGCAGAATAAAGACCGGAATCCGTTCCGGAGTACTTATTGGTATTGTTTACGGTGCGATCGCTGGAGTTATTCTGTATTTCTTTGCAGGTGCTATGACGACTGTTTTCATAGACGCGGGCAATATTGACGTCATTGCGGGATCTCACCAATATCTCGCATGTATAGGAGCCTTTTATCCGGCACTTTCATTTGTAATAATCATGCGGAATGTGATACAGGGTCTCGGATACAGCGGCAAAGCATTTTTCTCCGGCGTGTTTGAAATGATAGCAAGAACGTTGATGTCACTTATTGCGATCCCGGCGTTCGGATGGAGTGCTGCCTGTTATACAGATGTTGTAGCGTGGCTTTCAGGATCTGCATTTCTTGTTGCCCTGATTATGTTCGTAATGAAGGATATCAGCAGAAAGGTGCATAAAATTGAGGAATAAAGTCGTAGTTGCAGGACATGCGTGCCTGGACATTACCCCGATTTTTCCAGGTGGCATACAGGCATCTGAGATCGGAGATATCCTTAAGCCCGGCAAGCTTGTCACAATGAACGGTGTGGATATCCACACAGGCGGCGCAGTATCAAATACAGGACTTGCCATGAAACTGCTCGGCGCCGACGTGACGCTCGCCGCAAAAGTGGGAGACGATGATTTCGGCGGAATAATACTGGATTCATACAGAAAGTACGACGCCGACAAAGGTGTCATAGTGGACAGACACGGCAAAACATCTTATTCCGTAGTAATTGCGGCTCCGGGTATAGACAGAGTATTCCTTCATGATCCGGGATGCAATGACACATTTTCTATCGAAGATATCAAAAAGATCGACTTTACGGACACAGCACTTTTTCATTTCGGATACCCTCCGATCATGAAGAGAATGTACGAAAATGAAGGCAGAGAACTTGTCGAAGTCATGAAATATGTGAAACACCAGCACATTGCAACATCTCTGGATATGGCTTCGGTGGATGAGAATTCTGCAGCAGGAGAAGCTGACTGGCTTTCAATCCTTACAAATGTTCTTCCATATGTGGATTTTTTTGTCCCCAGCATTGAAGAAACATGCTGGATGCTGGATCGGGACAGATACAGGCAGTGGAAACAAAGGGCTGGAAATAAGGATATTTCACTTTACATTGACGCTGATAATGATATTAAGCCTATAGCCGATGAATGCCTGAAGCTGGGGGCAAAGGTCGTCATGCTGAAATGCGGAGCGCCGGGCATTTATTACAGAACAGGGAACAGAACGCAGATACAGGGGCTTTCTGAGGATCTTGGATCCAGGCTTGATGGCTGGACCGACAGGGAAGGTTTCGAGAAGAGTTACCTGCCGGACAGGGTGCTGTCAGGGACAGGTGCCGGAGATACGCCGATAGCTGCGTTCCTTGCCGCGGTGATGAAAGGATACCCGTTTGATATGTGTATCAATCTTGCGGCTGCGGAAGGGGCGTCATGCATTACGGAATACGACGCACTGAGTGGTCTTAAAAATCTCGGTGACCTTCAGAACAGAATAGAAGCTGGCTGGGCAAAACAGTGATAATCGGACAGGATTATTTTGCTGAAAGAAGCAGGACTTTTATAAAAAAGTCCTGCTTCATTTTTTGCAATCGTACTTTTTGAACATTCTGCTTGAGACGAACAATTATTTCCCGTTTCCTTTGTGCAACTTGTATGATAAATTCTTTTGTATCAGGAAACCTTGTGTGTTTCCGCAAACAAACGGAGGTAAAGTAATGAAAAAGAAGTTAGTCAGTACAATGCTCTGCGCAGCAGTAGCTACATCGCTCCTTGCAGGATGCGGATCAGCGACAGAGACAGGTGATGCAGCAGTATCTGCAGCAGCATCTGCAGCTTCATCTATTGTGGCAGCAGTTGATGATGCAACATCATCAGCAACAAGTGCAGCAGCAACAGCTGATGCAGGCTCAAAGACGATCGGTATCGCAATGCCTACACAGTCACTCGAGAGATGGAACCGTGATGGTTCATATCTGGATGAGCAGTTCAAGAGCCGTGGATACAACACAGAGCTCAAGTTCTCAAACAATGAGATCGATACTCAGGTTTCTGATATCGAGAACATGATTGCTGATAATGTTGATCTGCTTGTTGTAGCAGCAATCGACGGCGAGTCACTTTCAACAGTTCTTTCAGATGCCAAGACTGCTGGAATCCCGGTTATTTCATATGACCGTCTTATCATGAACACAGATGCTATCAGCTACTATGTATCATTTGATAACTACACAGTAGGTACTCTTCAGGGACAGTTTGTTGTAGATCAGCTCGATCTTGACAATGCAGATGGACCTTTCAACCTTGAGTTCACAGCAGGTGATCCCGCTGATAACAACGCCGGCTTCTTCTTTAACGGCGCTTATGACACTCTGAAACCTTACATCGATGCCGGCAAGATAGTTGTTCCTTCAGGCCAGACAACATTTGACCAAGTCGCAACAGCAGCATGGGATACAGCAACAGCTATGGAGCGTTTCCAGAACCTTCTTGCTTCATATTATTCAGATGGCAAGCAGCTCGATGTAGCGCTTTGCTCTAATGACTCTACAGCACTCGGCGTAGCTCAGGCTATTCAGTCAGATTATGCCGGAAGCAATACACCTATTATCACAGGCCAGGATGGTGATGAAGCTAACCTCGCAAACATCGTTGATGGTATTCAGACAATGACAGTTTACAAGGCAGTTGCAAACGAAGCAGTTGCAACACTTGATATCGCTGAGGCTATTCTTAACGGCGAGACACCTGATGAGGGACTTATCAAGAGTGCAGGATGGACCTTCGATTGTGCTTACGATACAACATCATATGACAATGGCACAGGCATCATCCCTTCATACCTCCTTGTTCCTACAGTTGTAACAAAGGACAACATGGTAAAAGAACTTGTTGATACAGGATATTACACACAGGATAGCGACGGATATCTTCACCCGGCGGGCTGATCCAATGGAATGTCACTCAATTAACAACAATGAGTAAGGCAAACGGGCGGGGCAAATTACTTGCCCCGCTTGTTTTTTACAGGAGGTGTTATTCTTGTCAGACTACATACTTGAAATGAAAAACATAACAAAGCTTTACCCGGGCGTAAAAGCTTTGGATAATGTTAATTTTTCGGTAGAGCGCGGTGAAATTCACGCTCTGGTCGGTGAGAACGGCGCAGGCAAATCAACTCTTATGAATGTTCTCTCCGGCACTATCCCCCATGGTCAGTACACAGGGGACATTGTTTATAACGGAAAATCCTGCGAATTTAATCAGATACATGATTCAGAAAAACTGGGCATAGTAATTATCCACCAGGAACTTGCTCTTATACCTGAACTTACGATAGCTGAGAATATGTTCCTCGGAAATGAAAGAGCCAACAAATTCGGAAAGATAGACTGGCCTGAAACGTACAAGCAGGCGCAGGAACAGATAAACCGTGTCGGTCTTAAGGAACGGTCGTCAGTTCTTATAAAAGATATAGGAACAGGCAAGCAGCAGCTTGTAGAGATTGCAAAGGCCCTCTCAAAGAATGTTAAGCTGCTTATACTTGATGAGCCGACTTCATCCTTGAATGAGGAAGATTCCAGAATGCTTCTGGATATGCTCCTCGGTTTCAAGAAGGAAGGCCTTACATCGATAATCATCACTCATAAGCTCAATGAAGTAGCATATTGTGCGGACAACATAACTGTTCTTCGTGATGGCGCAACAATAGAGACAATTCCGAATCCGAATCACAATATTGATGAGGAACGTATCATTAAGGGAATGGTCGGACGTGAACTTACGAACCGCTTCCCTTCACGTGAGCATAATGTAGGAAAAGATGTTGTATTTGAAGCAAAGGATTGGACTGTATTCCATCCGGTATACACAGAAAAGTGCGTTGACAACAAAGTGAGTTTTAACGTCCACAAGGGTGAAATTATCGGATTCTCCGGCCTTCAGGGCGCAGGTAGAACAGAACTTGCAATGTCACTTTTCGGTAAGAGTTACGGTAGCAAGATCTCCGGACATGAATTTATCGGAGGCAAGGAAGTCCATCTCAAGAATGAGAAGGACGCCATAGATCACGGCCTGGCTTATGCCACTGAGGACCGCAAGGTCAATGGACTTGTACTCGAGGATTCGATTGCATGGAATACCACGATGGCAAAACTTGATAAAGTCAGCCATAATGGGATTCTTAATGTGGCCGAAGAGAACAAGGCAGCTCAGCAGTATATTGATATCATGCAGACCAAGACTCCCAGTATTCACCAGCAGGCAGGTAATCTTTCCGGTGGTAATCAGCAGAAGGTATTGCTGTCAAAGTGGATGTTCGCGGAACCTGATATCCTGATCCTCGATGAACCCACAAGAGGTATTGATGTCGGCGCCAAATATGAGATCTACTGCATCATGAATCAGATGGTCGCACAGGGCAAAGCCGTTGTAATGATTTCTTCGGAACTTCCGGAGCTGCTTGGAATGTGTGATCGGATCTACGTTATGAATGAAGGAAGAATGGTCGCAGAGTTTAATTCCAGTGAAGCAACACAGGAAAAGATAATGAGCGCTATCCTGAGTTCAGACAATAAAAAGGAGGCTCAAAAAGCATGAAAGTCGCAAATATACTCAAAAAATACACTATGACAATTGCACTGGTCGTCGTGTTCGTCTTCTTCACATTCCTGACCGGTGGACGCCTTATCTATGCGCAGAACATTTCCAACCTGTTGCTCCAGAACGCATATGTTCTTGTAATGGCTTGCGGTATGTTGCTCTGCATACTGACAGGCGGCAACGTCGACCTTTCGGTTGGCTCGACACTCTGCCTTTCGGCAGCGCTCTCGGCAAAACTTATGCAGGGCGGTGCAAATGCAGGAGTTGCTATTCTTGCATCACTGGCTATTGCAGCAGTAATAGGTCTGTTTCAGGGCTATCTTATAGGTTATGTAC
>JAAZDA010000138.1 GCA_012512995.1 Clostridiales bacterium
ATCTGATTTCATTTGTTCCTGCCCCGTTCAGACGCTCTGTGCCTCCGCTTTCCATAATTTATTTATATGTGACCGCCCGTCCACCGAGTTCATCATGTCTCTTTATGGCGAGCTCCCTGTCATATTCGACCGTTCCATGATTCATCCACGGATCATTGAATATCAGCGTATTCTTTTCATCATCATGACCCACCAGCAGCATGCAATGTTCCATTGATGTCCACGTGAAAACTTTACTGCCGATCCTCCACGACGGACCTTTTATCGTTTCTGCCAGACAAAGACTCGCCCAGTATATCACCGGTCTGCCGTTATCGATATGGTCTACAAGCAATCTGTCCGTTGTCACTCCCGTCGCATCCTCTGCTCTGTATTCTGCAAAACAGGAATTCAGAGCTCTGACTATGACACCCGGGTAGCAGCCGAATGAATCTTTGTCATACGGCGATCCGGCAAAACATTCATCGGGGTCAGGTCCTGTGCCGATGATATTGTCAGGATCAGGTGTAAGGTCGACCCCGTCAGCGTTCAGCGACAGTGTGCTCCCGAAACGCATTGGTTCCTTCATAACATGCTTATTTATAAAATCATCGACGCTTATATCAATTCCCAGATAACACAGCAACATGACCGCCGAGACACATTCACATCCCGTCGGCCACGATTTCGTCTGATCAATATACGGTACAGTTATAAGTTTTCTCATACTCTGATATCCTTACATTATCTGATTTCAAACAGCGACAGTATCTTCCCCGCCGTGTTCTCGAGTTTTGCCCCGGCCTCGTCCTGTGTGAGTACATCTCCATCATCGCCGGAACCAAGGATCATGTATCCGCGGCTCATAAGAATATGGCCTGTCGAAGGCGCGGCCATGTCATCGCCCTCATGGATCGCGCATTTCCACTGTTCAAGGGAGCATCCGTTTTCCGCGGCTGTCTGCCTTGCCTCATCTTCTGTCGGCACTTTCACCGCCGTGCCTGTGAAATCAAAATATCTTATCTCCATTATCCTTACTTCTCGTGGTGTAAACTCGTATTTATCTCCACACTGGAACAGTATCATTTCCTGCGCTTCGTCGACGCCCGTTGCAAGCGGTGTAAAGAGATTGTGAAGGTTATGGCCCGAAGGTCTTGCCGAAAGTTCTATTATGAACGGATCCCCTGCCTCATCAGAGATCATGAGATCGCAGTGTATCAGGCTGTTATCGATTCCAAGCGTGCTGACAGCTCTTGCAAGATATGATTCCACTCTCTGTGTGAGATCACCCTGCCTCACGCTGATGTATGCTACAGCCTCCCTTGCAGGGAGCGGTGTGTTGATCTTCCTTCTAAGAAGGATCAGGTGAAATTTCCCGCCCGTGACTGCGCCGTCCACGCCGTACTCGACCCCGGGCATCATATCCTCGATGATATAGTCCTCTTTTGCATGCATGGAAAGCGCACCGAATTCTGTCTGTACCTCTTCCCAGTTTTCCGCGACGGTTATGCCTCTGCTGCCGGATCCGTATCTCGGCTTTATTATTGCCGGATAGTGAATATTGTCGGTTATAGAAGTGATGAGCGCATTCATTCTCTGCGCCTGCCCGGCATCCGGTCGCCACATATCAGCTGCAATAAGGAAACACGGGCAGTTCCTGAGTCCTGCCCTGCTCAATGTTTCGTGGAATTCCCATTTATCCGTGCAGAGCTCTGTGGCCTTAAGCGATACGCCCTTAAGGTGCAGCGCGTCATTTGCCGCGCCTGTAGCTGTGAGGAATCTGCCGATCGGCGCTGTCAGCATGAACGACGGCTGTATAAGCTTCAGTCTTTCAAGAACTGCCTCTGTGTCCCTTATATCTGTAACATATGAGTTGTCAGCAGCTTTGAGCCCTGCCGCCTCCGCATCTCCGTCAAGGGCCGTGACCTCAACTCCCAGTTTCTGTGCTGTCTTAATTGTATGAATGGATTCGGCGCTCGCGCCGATAATTGCTGCTCTCATTATGCCTCTCATGACTGCTTGCCTGTAGTCCTGTGTAGCTGTTTAATCGTGGATCTATTTCACCTGTCTACCTGATGAATTTTGCTCTCGTGTCCCTGTAGAGCCAGAGCGCCTTGTACTGCATATAGAATCTCTTCGGATCCTTCTGCTGCATGGCGATATATTTCTGCTCCTCTTTGTCGACGCGTTCAAGGTAATACTTGTTTTGCATAAAACCTGGGAAAGCAGCCCTCATTTCCTTTGCGAGTGCCGTGACGAACTCATACCCGACATTCCTGTCGTTCTTTCCCTCACGCATGGCCGAGAACAGGGTGTTCACATAGAAGAGCACAGTGAAGGAAAACTCGATCTCAGGCTTGTACTTCTCATAGTATCCGTAGCGTTTTGCTTCCTCTATCATCCCGCGCCCGGCTGCCATTCTGTCCTCGAGGCGCTTCCTTGTGACCGTATGAACTGTCGAAGTCTCGTGCTGATAATAATAGTTGATAGGAGCAGCGGTTTCAGTCGGGAGCTTCCCCTCAGCGCCTTCGTACGGCAGATATTCAAAGTGTTTTGCGCGCAGCATCCATGTGTTCGCGATCGCGTTGTCCTCGTAAAAAATATCCTCCGGGAACCTGCTCTTACAGTCGATGATGATCTCGCGGCGGTATATTTTGACAGCCAGCGATCCGCTCTCCAATATGAGTGAGCGGTACTTCGCATCGTCCAAAACTCCCACCTGATCTGACCTGTTATTGTGTACGACTTTGCCCACATCAAATCCGTAGTGATCCGTCATACAATAATCACAGCCGACCATGTCTGCGCCTGTTGCCCCGGCCTTATTCAGAAGTTTCTCGAAATAGTCCGGAGATACCCAGTCGTCCGCGTCGACAAAGCTTATCCATTCGCCGCGCGCTTCCTCAAGGCCATGATTCCTGGCGCCGCCCTGGTGCCGGTTCCGCTCGTTCCTCAGAGCGCGAAAAACACAGTGGTTCTCACTGCATCCACTGTGCTCTTCATTATGCCCTGCAGCATATTTTTGTATTATTTCCCATGATCCATCTGTAGAACAATCATCGATGGCGAGGATTTCATAATCATCAATTGTCTGACCTGTCAGACTGTCGAGACAATGATCCAGTTTACCTGCGCCAGCCATATTGTAGACCGGAACGATCACACTGAGTTTCATTTATAAAGACCTTCTGCGTTTCAGTTTTCTTCCGTAGCGACTTCCAAAAGTCTTCTGCGTATGTCTTCGACGTTCATCCATTCGGTATTCGTTCCTGATGAATAAACAAAGCCATCAGCTACTGTCTTTCCTGACATGTCGCGGACCTGCCTGTCATTGAAGGTTATCTGAGGATATACGATGAAATATTTGTCATATTCCATTGTGTTCGCGGCATCTTCTGCCGTGACCATGACCTCATGCATCTTCTCGCCGGGACGTATCCCGACCTCATTTGTTTTGCATCCTGGAAGCATCGCTTCAGCAAGGTCCTTCACGTAGAATGAAGGGATCTTGCTTATGAATGTCTCTCCGCCGTGGCCTTCTTCAAGAGCCTTGATCACCAGCTGAACGCCCTGTGTCAGGCTGATCCAGAATCTGCTCATGCGGTAGTCTGTGATGGGAAGTGTCGTCTGCCCCTCTTCAATAAGTGTCTTGAAGAACGGGATGACGCTGCCGCGGCTGCCGGCCACGTTTCCGTAACGGACGATACAAAAACTTATATCGCGGCTGCCTGAATATGCATTCGCCGACATGAAAAGTTTGTCTGAAACAAGCTTTGTGCCGCCATAAAGATTGACAGGATTTACAGCCTTGTCAGTCGAAAGTGCGACGACCTTTTTCACATTTGTATCAAGGCAGGCATCGATTACATTCATCGCACCGTTTATATTGGTTTTTATGGCTTCTGCGGGATTGTACTCGCAGGCTGGGACCTGTTTGAGCGCCGCAGCGTGAATGACATAATCTACGCCGCCCCTGAGTGCTCTCTCCAGTCTTTCCCTGTCACGCACATCACCGATGAAGTAGCGCATCTTGTCCTCATACTTTTTGAAGACCGGATCGTTGCTCATCACGAACTGTTTGTACTCGTCTCTTGAGTAGATTATGATCTTTTTCGGGTCATAATTTCTCAGCACATATTTTGTAAAACACTTGCCGAACGAGCCTGTGCCCCCGGTGATAAGTATTGTTTTGCCATCTATTACGTTTGACATTTCTTCCTCCTGACGGAACTTTTTCTGACTGTGAATAAGAGTTGTCACTTATCGCAGTGCTTTTCTTCACGTTTCTTCTTCGAGCACGCGGCGCAGTTTCCATTGCACTCTGTACAACCGCTCCCGTGGTGTCTCACCACATATGATATCGCCGCGATCATCGCTGCGGCAAATATTATTATCAATACTATGTCACCTATACTCATATGCTCACCGTAATTTTACAATCTGCTCGCTATCTGATAGAAGACGAGCGCCGCAACATATGCCACACCGCACTGCATCAGAACGACCTTGAGTGCCTCCAGTCCGGAATGCAGCTCCGATTTTACTGTCGTGATAGCTGCAACGCATGGAGTGTATAGTAGTGTGAATATCAGGAAACTCATGGCCGTTACCGGTGTCATCAGTGTGGAAAGGAGTGCCGGGAGAGCTGATGTTTTGGCACCCAGCAGAACGCTCAGCGTTCCCACTATTGTTTCCTTTGCCGTAAAGCCCGATATCAGTGCTGTGACGAACTTCCAATCTCCGAATCCGAGCGGCTCGAAAACAGGAACTATAAGCTGTCCTATAAGTGCAAGCAGGCTTCCCGAGCTGTCGCTCACGAAATTAAGTCTCGTGTCAAAACTCTGCAGGAACCATATTATCATAGTTGCGATAAAAATCGTTGTGAAAGCTCTTGTGAGGAAATCCTTCGCCTTATCCCAGAGGAGCTGCGCCACTGATTTTGGCATCGGCAGTCTGTAGTTAGGAAGCTCCATGACAAACGGAACGGGGTTGCCCCTGAACGCTGTTTTCTTGAGGATCAGTGCAACTATTATGCCAACGGCTATGCCCAGAAAATAGAGAAGTGTCATCATAAGCGCCGAATATTTCGGGAAGAACGCAGCGCAAAATACAGCATAGATCGGGATCTTCGCCGAACAGCTCATGTATGGCACAAGGTAGATCGTCATCTTGCGGTCACGCTCTGAAGATAGTGTCCTCGCCGACATTATTGCCGGTACAGAGCAGCCAAAACCTATGAGCATAGGCACAAATGAGCGCCCCGACAGGCCGATCTTACGCAGCAATTTATCCATAACAAACGCCACGCGCGCCATATATC
>JAAZDA010000139.1 GCA_012512995.1 Clostridiales bacterium
AAGCGCACTATATCAATGAGCAACAAGTATTTTGACGGAGTTGTAGCTGACCGCGGCGCGGCTGAGCCTGTTGATGACGAGCTTAAGGCTGTCTGCACCGGAGCTTACAAAGAAGTCGAAGAGGATGTTGCCGAACTCAGAATGGCAGATGCTCTCACAGAAATATTTACTGTCTACAAGAGACTCAATAAGTATATTGATGAAACTGAACCGTGGGTGCTCGCAAGGGATGAAGCAAAGAGTGACCGCCTTGCAACTGTTCTTTACAATCTCAGCGAAGGCATAATGATGGCAACATCGCTCCTTGCGCCTTTCATGCCTGAGACAGCTGACAGGATATCAGAGCAGCTTTGTACAGGGCTTTATGATTTTGAAACGCTTGGAGAATTCGGACAGTTCGTTTCAGGTACAAAGGTGGATCCGGATCCGGCAATTCTTTTCGCACGCCTTGATATGAAGGAAACGCTTGAGAAGGCAGATAAGATCCAGACAAGGCAGAAGGAAGAATTTACGGCTCATCAGATAAAGGCTGCGAAGAACCTGGCGGCAGCAGGCCTGTCCACTGATTCGATCGGGGACTCGAAGAAGGACGGCAAAGCTGACAGTGAGTTCGATAACAATGAGAATGTAAAACCTGAAGTCACAATAGATGATTTCGCAAAGCTTGAGTTCAAAGTGGGTGAAATAATTGCCTGCGAGGCTGTTGAGAAATCCAAAAAGCTACTGTGCTCTCAGGTGAAGATAGGCAACGATATAAGACAGATAGTGTCAGGCATCAGGAAAGACTATTCACCGGAACAGATGGTAGGCAGGAAAGTCATGGTAATTACGAACCTCAAACCGGCAACCCTCGCAGGAGTAAAGTCTGAAGGAATGATACTCTGCGCCGAAGATGCCGATGGAAAACTTTCACTCCTTACACCTGACAACAGTGATATTCCTTCAGGTTCAATGATCCGCTGACAATCTGCCATTATAATAATGGGAGGTTATACCTATGCGCAAAGAAGAGTTCACGATTGAATCACGCGATGGGAAAAAGACAGCTATCCATTGTGTAAAATGGATACCTGATGGGCAGCCTGTCTGCATTTTGCAGATAGTTCACGGGATGGCTGAGTATGTCGAGCGCTATGAGCCGTTTGCCAAATGGCTCTGCGACAGAGGATTTCTAGTCACCGGAGATGATCATCTGGGGCACGGCAAAACTGCTGTGAAGAGGGAAGATCTTGGATATTTCTGCGAGACAGATCCCGCTACAGTAGTAGTCCGCGATGTTCACAGACTCAAGAAGACTGTCCAGGCGCAGTACCCGGGAGTTCCCATTTTTATCCTCGGGCACAGCATGGGGTCATTTATAGTGAGAAATTACATCTGCCGTTATGGGACCGGTATTCAGGGCGCAATAATCATGGGCACCGGAATGACACCCAAGGGGCTGCTTAAGCTGACTCTCGGAATCGCATCAATTCAGGAAAAAATATACGGAAGCCATCATATATCCGAGTCATTGAATAAGCTGGCGTTTTCCAGTTATAATAAGCAAATCCCGAATCCCAGGACGAGTTTTGACTGGTTGTCGGTAAATGAAGAAAATGTAGATAAGTATATCGCTGATGATCTGTGCGGGAACACCTTCACAGTCAACGGTTTCAGGACATTGTTCGAACTCATTTATCGTCTGCACCTGCCGGAGTATCTGAATAAGATGCCCAAAGATCTTCCTGTGCTGTTTATTTCGGGCTCCGAGGATCCCGTCGGGAATTACGGCGCAGCAGTAAAGGGCGAATACGATCGCTATACAAACGAACTTGGAATGAATGACGTAACGCTCAAAATGATAGAAGGAAGCCGGCATGAGATCCTTAACGAGAAGAATCATGAGGAAGTATATGAGTATTTGCTCGAGTGGATCAGGGTCAGAACAAAATAAAAAATTGCGCAAAACAAGTGCAGGCGCACCACACGTCAGATGGAGCGTTACAGCGGTGGCACTTGCGACGGTTCTTTCTGTGTCAGGAGTAATTGCGGTCACACCACTAAAAGCTGTGGCATCTGAAAACAGCGCATCATCAACTGATCAGAAAATTGCAGAGCAGAAAGAAGCATGTCTCGGGGCAATTGATCTGCTGAGGTCGTATGGCCTGACTCCGGACGTTATACTTGACAGAGTCATAGGTCTGGCTGAAAAGAATTCTGAACAGAGCAGTTCCGCGGAAAGCAGCGCAACAGATGGCACCTCAGCCGAAAGCAGCACATCTTCGGAAACGGACACTGCGGACAGCAGTTCATCTGACAGCAGTTCAACAGATGGCGGTATTGATGATAAGCTCAAGTCTGCGGCGAATGACGCAAAAGAAAAGGCAGATGAGGGCATAAGTAATGCCACTGAGAACATAAAGGAATCGGCCAGGGAAAGCGCGGAGAACATCATACAGAAAATCGGGAATAGTGTAAGCGAATTTCTAAGTGGGATGCTGAACAACATTCTTGAAAAATTTTAAGCCACTAAGTGGCAGCGTGACGGAGGTATTAAGGTAATGGGTAAATTGTTTAATCCTGATAATTCGGTGATGAGGTTCCTCAGCAGAGTGGCAGATGTACTGGTGGTCAATCTTCTGACACTGATGTTCTTTCTTCCACTTGTGGCGGGCTTCTTTATTACCGGGTTATATATGAAGAATATGATCCTCATAGGAATAGTCCTTTTTGCCACTGCATTGCCGATAGGACCGGCTCTCACGGCAATGAATTATATACTGCTCAAGTTCGTCCGCAATGAAGAAGGATACATAGTAAGAAGCTATTTCCATTCCTTCAAGGATAATTTAGTCCAGTCGATGCAGGTGTGGGCGTTGTATCTTGTATTCTTTGTGGTGCTGGCACTTGATTTCTATGTTTCGTATAATTCAGAATCATTCCCCAAGGCCATGAAGATCGCTCTTATAGTGGCGCTTGTAATAATATATGCTGTCTTCTTATGGACATTCCCGCTTCTGTCACACTTTGAGAACAACATTAAAGGCACGCTAAGGAATGCAGCCCTCCTTACAATGGGATGCTTTCCAAGGACACTTGGTATGATAGCGATGACTGCCATACCATTCGTGGTACTTTATTTCGGACAGACAGCAGTCCTCCCGATAATAATTATGTTTGGTATAGCAGGACCGGGATACGGCTGTGCTTATCTTTACAATCCGTCATTCAAAAAGTTTGAACCCAAGGAAGAAACTGCGGACAAAGATCCCGATGCCATGCCGGAAGCGCTCCGTGACGAACCAGTCAGGGATAAAGAATCAGAATGAGCAAAATCAACAAAGCAATTTAAAATGCATTAGTCAGAATGATCACTTGTGCGAAAAGCACTTACGACAATAGACATAATAACGGAAGAGTTGGCAAATATTTGTTCATTTCGGTCATGGAAATACCCGGGGGCTTAATTTATACTTCTGTTAGTGTTGATGTGGTAGCAATAGCGCTCCACGGGATGGCTCAAAAGGCCAACATTGTTTGGGAGGAATTATAAATGGCAAGTTTAAATCTGGAACATGTATGTAAGACATATCCTAACGGATTCAAGGCAGTCAAGGATTTCAACCTCGACATCGCCGACAAGGAATTCATCATCTTCGTTGGCCCTTCAGGCTGTGGTAA
>JAAZDA010000140.1 GCA_012512995.1 Clostridiales bacterium
CTCCATTAACTTCAGATTGCGTTTGAGATAATCAGCAACAACATGTAATTCTATGTCATCCATTGTTGTTTCAAGCACTTCTCCATTGGAAGTCATGACTGTAGCTTTATCAGGATGATTTAGATTTAGAATGCGGTATCCAGAATCACATTTGGTAAAGGCGTATCCGTTAATTATCATGTCAGCAGCATCTGCGATTTCATCAATCTGTGTCATAAGATAAGTTCACCTCCTTAATTGGTGACAGAAATGCATCCGCATCAATATAAAGATTATCCAGGATTGGAATCAAATCGATATACTCTTCCTCATCCTTCTTATTCTGTTTATACTTGGCCATTACAACAATATAGCCATTGTCCCATTCTTTTATTGCAGTATATCGTTCAAGGGAATATGGTGCACGGAATCTGATCGTGCGATCTCCCGCTGAAAATACTGTATAACAACCAATGTTACTCAATGTTGCTTTCATCACCGTACTCCTTCCCGTCATTATTATTCTTTCTGATCAGTTTCAGTATATCACATTCCAGTCAGATGATTACAACGCAAAAGCCCGAGAAGCCTTATGTTTCCTGGCTTCCCGGACTCTCTATTCACGATGGGACCCACAGGGCTCGAACCCATTTCATATGCCGGAGATGCTTTTGCTCAGGCCGCGGCGAGAAATCACGAACGTGATTTTCTCGTCTGTTATCATTCAGCAATTATTTCATCTCTTTCAGAATCGTTTTACAGTATTCTTTCAATACTGGAATATCCTCATTTAATGTTTTCCAAAGAGTTTCCTTATCGATCTTCCCATAATGGTTGGCAACAACATTTCTCATGCCTCTTATTTGACTCCAAGGAACCTTATTATAAGTATCTCTAAATTCATCAGAAAAATGTGTGGTCAGCTCTCCGATCTGAAGTACGCATAGAGCTGTTGCGTTCTGATAGATTGTATTATCACTGAAATTATTGGTATCTCTGCCAAAGGTATCCATAGTGTGATCAATTTCATTGCAGTAGTCGATGATATGCTTAAGAATATCCATGTCTCGATTAAGCGGCATATAACTGCACCTCATCTTTCCTGATGCTATTAAGGAAATCGTCATCAAGACCACCTGTAGTCACGACATCTATATCCATTCCCAATGCTTCCTGTACATCATTATAGAATCCACCCAATGCAAACAAGCCTTTTAGTTGACCCTTATCTATCCTGAGATCAATATCGCTCTCATTGTCATTATCACCTCTGGCATAGGATCCAAAAAGATAGACAGCGGATATTTGATATTTTTTTGCTATCGGCGCAATAATACGCTGCAAATCTTCAACAGTATATTTTTTTGCTCTCATTCTTGTTCTCCTTTCCAATTGGTCTGATTCTATTTTCTATATTCTAGCATATTACATGATGTTATTGACGCAATATCCCTGCTCATTACAGTCATAGTCATTTTTTATTTTCAACAGATAGGCAGATACATGTTGTCGAAATTGATGACAACAACGGAAAGAACGCACCAGTTTATCTTGTTGAAATTGACGATAAGCCTGACAACGCTGATATTACGGATGTTATCAGGTGGTACGACTATTCCGAAATAGATGACATTTAGTGTTAATGTGTATGATTGACACAGCATTATGTCAATGTGATAATTATTTTGCACGTGATTAGTTTACGAGTGAGAACAGTAGCTACGGCTACAAGGCACGGTTGAAATCCGGAACGCATGAGGATAGGAGGCGCAGAAATGCGCCTTTTTCTTTTTCTATAGGTAATAATGATTCACTACCGTTTCTTATCTGCTGGTTCTGAATACATAATCCCAGTTTTCCTTAAATGGTTTGGGCTCGAAATGCTTTTGTTCTATTTTTCCATATGAATTCCATACCTGGTCTATACGATCCTTAGGCAACTCTATTGGAGTTCCGTTATTATCAGTGACAGCCCAGAATAATCTCCTTGCGCTTGCCCATGTAATATTGCTCTTCTTAAACTCAGTAAGATGGTCCTGACTTTCATCTCCCCAATCATCAGAGGCGACCCACATGATGTAGCCTTCATCATTAATAATCACACTTCCGCTCATCCATTCAGCCTCATAATCACAATGAGTGTATACATAGAAACCATTTACCATGACAAAACGGAGTATTACACCTTCATCTCCTGTATCACTCATTAAAAAGAATTCAAGCATATCCTTGCTTGGCACATATTCAGCCTTTTCAAGACGATAATCGTGAAAACTGAGATTGCAGTCGAGTAAAGTAGCAATTTCTTTTTCTGTATTTTCAACCTCATACCATATAGCCATCTGTCAACTCCTTTGTTCTTGTACCGTTCTACAGCTAATAATAAAGCAACATAACAGAAAACCTTTCCTGCACAAAAACACATAACATACCATGCTGTGCTGTGTGCAGGAAGATACTGTGGATCTCTTATATGCTTCCCGATTTACCATATCGGGTAATATATATGTGATTTCAGAGTGTGTTTCCATTCTCCTCCAAACTCTTTAAACTTGAATGTATGTTCAATTTCTTTACCCTCTACAACATAACTCTGTTTAAAATTTTCTTTAGGAGTTTTAATAGGCACACCATTAGAATCCGCCAGTGCCCATAAGATTTTGCTTGATTCCACCCATGTAGTACGCATTTTCAAATTATAATATAATTTTCTTCGTTTTCAGCAGAATTGTCATCCGAAAGCCATATCATATGGTTCTTGTCATGCACATTCCTTGATAGCCTGCTTTTAACAAGCGAATCCACATAGATCATCTTTGTAAGGTCAGCAAAGAGAGGATCCTCAAGCAGCCTGTTCAGCACTTCCATGTTGAATTTCTGTGTGCAGATATTTCTCACCGCCCCGCATGTCAGCCCCAGCTGTTCAACTTCGTAATTCTTATTATCAGGAAAGTCCGTATTCATAAGGATGTAAGACGGTGTCGTATCAAAAGCGGCAGCATACGTTAAGGAGATGCCAAAACACCTGAGACATGGGAATGAGGGCTGATGAACCAGTAGCGATCCACCTTGACGATATTCATGAGGATTACATCGATATTCACAGACAGCAGTTGATACATACTGAAAAGCATCCGGCATTTTTTATCACTTTTCCTTAAAAAGAAAAAACCGGAAAGCCTTATGTTTCCTGGCTTCCCGGACTCTCAATCGATGATGGGACCTACGGGGCTCGAACCCATGACCTCCCGCACGTCAAGCGGACGCTCATCCCAGCTGAGCTAAGATCCCAACTCAAATGATTGTATAGGATGATTCCACATTTGGCAAGAGGAATTTATCACTACCGCTTATCCCTGTCTATAAACTCGAGCGCAATCGTTCCAAGGCAGGCGTATATCGCTGCAAA
>JAAZDA010000141.1 GCA_012512995.1 Clostridiales bacterium
AGTTTTCCTGGGATCAGGCAACTGATACGTCAGGCAATTCCTACACAAACAGACAGCGGACCGCCTGCGCAGCCTCGGGGCAGCAAATTCGCACGACCTCATAAACATTGATACAGGAGCCGTGATATTCAGCGGCAAAATGGTAAAAGATCTTTACTCTCTCGCAGACACGGATGAGAAATTTGAGGCTATGGTCAATGACCACGTGCGCCTTTCTTTCTATGCAGATTTCCTTTACCCGCTCGCGGAGGACAGCACACTTGACAGGTTTTACCTTGAGCAGCCGGAGGGAGATTTCAGCCCTGAACTTGACGTTGCAAGGACGAAGATCTGGGACGTCCTCGGCAAATACAAAATGAAACTCATGAAGTTCTCGCCGGCGTCGTTCCTACATTTTGGAACGACAAGAGAAGTCCTGAGACTTGTGACTGAGGAAATAGGAAACTACAGCGTACTCGGCTGGCAGGGCAGGATAGGAACCAATTACGGAGGCAGCGATTTCGCGGTTTCCAATTCATATGTAAGCGCCCGCGCCACGATCGGCGATGGCAGCTACATCGAGGACAGCTACATTCACCACAATGCACAGATAGGAAAATGCTGCGTGATTTCCGGATTGACAGTAGGAAAGTCTGCGAATCACGAGACATCTGAGAGCAGACAAAATGATGCAGCGGGATCACAAACATCGCAGGCTGAATCAAATGCAGACAAGATGATTACGATTCCGGACAACACCGTCCTTCACGGACTCAAACTCACTGACGGACGATTCGTCGTCAGAATGTACGGCGTTTGCGATAACCCCAAAGAGGCAAAATGGTTCGGCAAAACAATGGACAAGCCCTTGTGGGTGAAGTCGCTGTTTCCTGTAAGAGACTCCGTGGAAGAGGCACTTGAAGCGACGCTGGCAGTAGGAAATAAGTGGCTCGCAGACCGCAATAACCAGAACCCTGAACCGGACGATTTATGCCTCAGCCTCAAGGACAGCTATAACATGGCTGATGTCACACAGATCCTGCCGTGGCAGGAGAAGCTCAGCGACAGGATAAAGGTCGAAAGCCTTCTGAAAGCAATAGATGAACACACACCTGCCAATGAGGCGTCCGAAATTTTCAGAGCCGGAATTTCGAAGCGCGTTACAGGAGACCTCCTCACTCGTGCGGAAAGGCTTGATAATACTGATCTGAGTGAGTTTGGAAGGAAGATCCGCATTTATTATTACCTGTCCAAGATCACTCAGAAAGAGCGCATGGAAGACCTTTGTTTTGACACAATAAGAGACACAGTCCTGCAGTCGGCACTCAACAAAACAGGCTACTGCAGCAAGTACCACATCGCGAAGGATGAAGTCGTAGAGCGGCTCCCGGTGCGCGTGAACTGGGGCGGCGGCTGGTCTGACACACCACCGTACTGCATGGAGCATGGCGGGACGGTACTGAATGCAGCGGTCACACTGGACGGCATACTTCCCATAGAAGTGACAATAAAGAAGATCCCGCAAAACAAAATAATCCTGACGAGCACTGACATCGGAAGTTATGAGGAGTTCACCGATGTGGGAAAACTCCAGGACTGCCACGACCCTGTGGACGCATTTGCTTTGCATAAAGCAGCGCTTATAGCCTGCGGCGTCATTCCGTATGCAGATAAAGTGTCGGTCGACGAAATCTGCGCGCATCTCGGCGGCGGAATTTACATGAACACACGGGTCATCAACATCCCCAAGGGAAGCGGGCTCGGCACGAGCTCTATACTCGCCGGCGCATGCGTGAAGGGCATTTACGAATTCATGGGCGTGCCGATTGCAGATAACGATCTCTACAATCGCGTGATGTGCATGGAACAGATAATGTCTACAGGCGGCGGCTGGCAGGATCAGGTCGGCGGACTCGCGCCCGGAATCAAAATGGTGACGGCAGACGAGGCACTCGAGCAGAAAATTGTTTCGACGCCGCTTCGGATAAACGAGGACGCAATGCGCGAACTGAACGAGCGGTTCGTGATCATTTACACTGGTCAGCGCAGACTTGCGAGAAACCTTCTCCGAGACATTGTGGGCAAATATATAGGAAATGAAAATGACGAGACAGAAGTGCTCTACAGGATCCAGCAGCTCGCCGTCCTGATGAGACTTGAGCTCGAAAAGGGCCATATTGACGGCTTTGCAAAGCTGATGAATGATCACTGGAATCTTTCGACAAAACTTGATGCCGGCTGCACCAATACCTGCATTGACCAGATTTTCCTTGTCATAGAGGATCTGATTGATGGCAAAATGATCTGCGGCGCCGGGGGCGGTGGCTTCATTCAGGTCATCATGAAGAAGGGCGTCACGACGCAGCAGTTACAGGAGCGGCTTGACGAGGTCTTTGCCGAATCAGGAGTTGGCGTCTGGAAGACTGACTTCTGTTTTGGAGAGTAGCTTTAGTTCTGATATGGTGGAAAAATGATTAGTATTATTGTTCCGGTATACAATGCAGAATCATATATTTCGGCTACGATCGACACAGTGGCGGGGCAGAGCTACAGGGATTGGGAGCTGCTCCTTGTCGATGACTGCTCGAGCGATCGCAGCCGCGAGATCATTGAGAAGAAGATCGCGGAATTCGAGCGCAGTCGCGGCACAGCTGCAGATGTTGGTTCGCTGAGCTATGAAAGCATTGACAGCAAACAGGATGATATATGCCCGCAGCCGCGAATCCGCCTCATAAGCAAAACACATAACGAAGGCGCTGCTGCTGCGCGCAACACAGGAATCGACGAGGCCAGGGGAAGATACATAGCGTTCCTCGATGCCGATGATATCTGGTACAGCGACAAGCTCGAGACAGAACTCAAATACATGCAGAAGAACGACGCAGCATTTGTTTTTACTGCGTATCAGTTTGGCGATGAAAATGCACAGCCTACGGGCAAAGCTGTGCGTGTTCCTAAGAAGCTGACATACAAAGAGGCTCTTTCACGGACAATAATCTTCACGTCAACCGTCATGATGGATACTGAGAAGATCAGCAGGGAACTCATGCACATGCCGGCAATCGCTTCCGAGGACACGGCGACATGGTGGCGCATATTAAAGAGCGGCGTGGTGGCGTATGGCCTCAACCAGACACTCGCGATCTACAGACGCCCGGCGAAGTCGCTCTCATCAAACAAAGCAAATTCTGTCGGAAGGATCTGGAATCTGTATCGGCAGATAGCGGGAATGAATGCCGTAGCCGCGGCTCTTCATATAATCATGTGGGCATTTCGCGCCGCGGCGCGCAGGGTCGTGGACGATACGATACGCAGCCATTTTGAATCAGTGAAGAGATTCAGTACGCTGCAGTTGTCGTTCATTGGAATCATCATTCAGACGCTGTTATTTGCGTACACATGGTTCAAAACATATTATCCGATTATCAATTCAATGAGGATAAGCCAGGACGGGTATGTGCTGGGCTATGGCATCAAATTGTACTTCCGTGGACATTTACTGTTCCTGGCTTTCTATCTTGTTTTGATGATATTCTTTGCAAGTCAGGCAGGAGCGATGAAGATCGGCCTGAACAGGCCGGTAAGTGTTTTCCTGTCATCGACGATCGCTATCGGAATTACGGATATCATTATCTACGCCCAGATGTCGCTTATGCGGAACTGGCTCGTCCCTGCATGGCCGCTTGTGCGAACGTATGTTGCGCAGATTGGTTTTGCGTACATCTGGATAGAGTTCGCGGATTTTATTTATCACCGCGTCTTCCCGCCGAGGGAAACGCTCGTCATCTCAGGTGCGACGCATGACTTCAGGTCAGGCTCTATCATCGATCAGATGGGCGCGCGGCAGGATCGTTTCAAAGTGGCAAAACAAATGAGTACGGCGGAGGGAATGGACAGGGTGCTTGCAGAGTGCCTGAGCTGGTACGGCTGTGTGGTGATAGGGGATGTGACTTCCAAAGAGCGGAAGATGATCCTCGAGTTCTGCTATGGCCACTACATTCGCGTCTATGATCTGCCTGAGGTCAAAGACATTCTCATAAACGGCGCCGAGGTGATGGACCAGTTCCAGACACCGCTCCTTGAATTCAAGGAATACAACATTCGCTGGGAGCAGCGACTCGTTAAGAGATTGTGCGACATAGTGATTTCTGCTGTTCTGATTATAGTCACATCGCCGATAATGCTGTTCAGGCTTATAGATGCGGCGGTCCACCCGTCGCCGGAAGGCATTATTGAACGCACAGTATGTGTCACAAAGAACGGAAAGACGTTCGTGCGTCATACATTCAGATCACAAGGCACGGGACATACGCTGCCTATGCTCTTTGATGTTTTTCGCGGCCGAATTTCAATGGTGGGACCTGAACCTCTTCCGGCAGAGCTGGAAAGCAGTATTGTCGAATGTAACCCCAAGTTTGTATACCGCCGCCGTGTCGAGACCGGCTATACCGGTAAGTCTCAGCGCAGCAACCTTGTTTTTACGAAAAATGATGGCTCAACAGATCTCGACCTTGCAGATGACATTCTTCTGGTCGATATTATGTACATTCAAAATTACTCTTTACTTGAAGATTTCAGGATTCTCCTGACTGTTCCGATAAATAAGAGAACAGCAAAGAAAAGGACAGTAAAGAAAAGAACAGAATAGACAAGAACAGAATAGACAAGAACAGAATAGACAAGAACGGAATAGACAAGAACGGAATAGACAAGAACAGAATAGACAAGAACGGAATCATAAGTAATAAAGACAACAAAAAGTATAAGGCAGAAAGACAGAAGGCACAGAAGTTTACAATGAATGATCAGAATACTCAAACCAGATCAGGCGATAATGCAATAATTACAGGCGTGATCTGGAAACAACTCATGATTTTTTTCTTTCCGCTCCTGGCGGGAACTTTTTTCCAGTTTCTTTATAATACAGTCGACGCAATAGTTGTCGGTCAGTTCGTGGGCAAGGAAGCCCTGTCTGCCGTCGGCGGCGCACCGGCCACTTTGATAAATGTCTATATCGGTATCTTTAC
>JAAZDA010000142.1 GCA_012512995.1 Clostridiales bacterium
CGATAAAAGCAGCGAGGCTGCACTATATGGCCCCGTGGTCAAGTGGTTAAGACATCGCCCTTTCACGGCGGTATCATGGGTTCAAATCCCGTCGGGGTCATTTGAGAGGTAAGCTGCATTATATATGCAGCTTTTGCATTATTATAAATTGAATATCTGGTGACATAGCCAAGTGGTAAGGCACGAGTCTGCAAAACTCCGATGCGCCGGTTCAAATCCGGCTGTCACCTTAATAAAAAGTCCGGAACTATAGAGGTTCCGGACTTTTTGCGTAATGAATATGATTGTGATTTATCATGTTGATATTACTTTTACACCCCGAAGAAGATCTTGAATCCTATTGCGATGAGTATGACACCGCCGAGGATTGAAGCTTTACCAGCAAGCTTTGTGCCGAATTTGCGTCCTATGACGAGCCCTCCGACACAGATGATGAAAGTGACGACAGCGATTATGAGAGAAGCGATAAAGGCCATGGAAACCTGATAGTCAGCAATCGTAAAGCCAACAGAAAGTGCATCTATAGATGTAGCGATTCCCTGAATGATAAGGGTGGATGTCGAGAGTTTTTTGCAAACCGGACATTCATCTTTATTTTTTATTCCTTCGATCAGCATCTTGCCGCCGATATAGAGTAGTAATACAAGTGCGATCCACGGGATGAACTTCTGGAATCCGGTAAAAATCTGTGCGATTGTGTGAACACAGATCCACCCTATCATCGGCATTGCAAATTGAAATCCGGCGTAAACACCTGCAATAGCAGATTGTCTCCTTCGGCCCATACAAGGTTCGCTAAGACCGTTGGCAAGAGAGACTGAGAATGCATCCATGGCAAGACCTACGCCAAGCATGCTGCTGTTTATAATGAAGTTGAAATTGAAATCTATCATTGATCACCTTTCACAAATTGACATCATAATTTATGCAGCAACACATGAGTGTCAATCGTATTCATCATATTTTTCGAGAAAGCTGTGCTTCTCACCGTGCAATTTCCAGCCGAGTATCTTGTTAAGGGGAATGTTTTCCATTGACTTGAAGATGTTGGCTTCTATGTAAGGGTTAGTCTTCTTTATTTCTGCGATCAGTTTTTTTGTCTCGAGCCGTTTCGATGTTGATTCAGTATCCTCACCTGAAGCATTACACTCTTCCGTAAATTTACACGCACAGCGGAGAAAAGTCAGCCCATTGTAATCGCGCCAGTGAATGATATCGGCCTCACGTATGAGATACATGGGTCTTATAAGTTCCATCCCTTCATAATTAGTGCTGTGAAGCTTTGGCATCATGGCCTGGAACTGCCCTGAATAAAGCATCCCCATAAGCAGAGTTTCAATGACATCATCATAATGATGCCCGAGTGCGATCTTATTGCAGCCGAGCTCTCTGGCCTTTTTATAAAGAAAGCCGCGGCGCATGCGGGCGCACAGATAACACGGGGACTTTTCAATCTTGTAAACTGAGTTGAAAATCGTTGTTTCAAAAACAGTGATTGGAATAACGAGCAGAGCGGCATTGTTTTCTATAGCAAGTCTGTTAGCCTCGTTGTAACCAGGATCCATCACCAGAAAAACAAGGTCGAACGGAAATTTGATATGGCGCTTAAGCTCCTGAAAGAGTTTTGCCATGCACATTGAATCCTTGCCGCCTGATATGCAGACGGCTATTTTGTCCCCGGGCTCGACGAGCTGATAATCAACGATCGCTTTGACAAAAAGGCCGAAAAGGTCCTTCTTGAATTTACGGCTTATCGACAATTCTATTAGCTTGCGGCGCTCGAGGTCGGCAGGAGTAATACCACTGGCCATGCCATCATTTGAACTGCAGTTGTTTTTGTCAGTAGCTTCCATTTTGCCATCCATATCTGAATTCTTTTTCGAACATTGACACTCATTATATATAAAGCTGATTTGTTTGAAAAGCATATTCATTAGTATTCATGTGCTCTTAGCATGGTATAATCTTGAAAGTGATGTTGGCACAGGATTCGGGCTGCATCGTGACATCGCAGAAAGGACAAAGATAACAGTATTGAGCGAAATATTGACTGTTCTTAACAATTACCGTGGTGCCGGTGCTCTTCTTATACTTTATGGAGCGGCACTGGTGTATCTTCTGATATGTGAGAAAGATCGCACTATACGCGCGATCTTTGTCTATATGCCGCTCACTATCCTTATCTTGTTCCTGCTGCCGCCTGTATACAAAATATATTCCAGATTTGAGACGGAAACTTATTATCGTATGCTCTGGCTTATACCGATGAGCATTACCATAGTATACGCAGGTCTTCGGATATCAGTAATGAAACTGAAGAAGTTCTGGCCGGTCGGCGCTGCAGTTCTGGCAGCAGCTATTATCCTCGGCGGTAATTATGTATATGATAATCAGAACATTCTTAAGGCTGAGAACAGCCAGCATCTGCCTCACCAGGTCATAGATGTCAGCGAATTTCTCCTTAATGACAGTGGAGATATTCAGCTCAAGGCTGCCATGCCGGCGGATCTGGTTCAGTTTGTCAGGCAATACACTTCTAAGATAGACATGCCTTACGGCAGGGAAATGGTGGTCTCACAGTGGGACTATTGGAATCCTGTTTATGAAGCTATGGAAAAGACAGACACTGTAGATGTGGGAACGCTTGTGGAAGCCACACGCGACGCCAAGTGCAATTACATTGTCCTTAATGCGTCAAAAGCCATAGAAGGGGATTTTTCGGACTATGGAATAGAAGATATCGGAAATGTTGATGGATACGAAGTATACAAAGATCCTGAGGTTCCTGTCATTGATTATTCAGTGTATTACGAAGAGTAATATGTAACCGGCATTCAATTTAAGTGAGTTCAGGGAACAGTATATGAATTTTAATTCTTATAATTTTATTTTTGTTTTTCTGCCGCTGTGTATTGTCTGCTACAGAATTGTGGCGTCGCTGCATATTGGCAACGGTAAAGATCATAAAGGGACACTCTTAAAGCTGCTTCTCACAGCTTTTTCCGTGGCTTTTTATGCATACGCATCTGTGAGATCATTGGCTCTTATAGCCGTAAGTCTTTCTGTCAATTACTGTTTTATTTCTGCTTCTCTGTGCAGACAGCTCAGTGCAAAACAAGTTAAGGCGTTGAAGGCAGTCGGTGTTATTTTCAATCTTGCAGTCCTCGGGTATTTCAAATACTACAATTTCTTCATGGGTTCTGTGTCTTGGTTCATGGGGCGTGATTACACGCTGAAGAGCATTCTGCTGCCGCTCGGCATAAGTTACATAACATTCCAGCAGATATCAGTTGTTATCGATACGGCAAACGGCGAGATAGAAAAAGTCCCGCCTCTTGATTATGTACTCTATATTATGTATTTCCCAAAAGTCCTGTCTGGTCCCATCGCGAATTTTGAGGAAATGGAAGCACAATTCGCGGATATAGCTGAGCGCAGCAAATGGAACGCGGAACAGATCTTCAGGGGCGCGGCGCTCCTCATACTTGGCATGGGAGAGAAGTGTATATTCGCCGCCTGGATGTCGAGTTCTGTGAACTTTGCGTATGACAATGTTGCGACGCTTTCATTTGGAGAGGGGCTGCTTTGTATGTTTTGCATGCCGCTCGCAATGTTCTTTGATTTCTGCGGATACTGCGATATGGGCATGGGACTCAGCCGTATGTTCGGAATAGAACTTCCCGTTAACTTCAGGAATCCTTTCAAAACACTCACGATCGTCGCTTACTGGCGCAACTGGCATATAACGCTAACGAGATTCATGGGCAAGTATGTTTATATTCCGCTAGGCGGCAACCGCAAGGGGAGAGCCAGAATGTGCGCGAATATGATGCTTGTTTACATTCTGAGCGGACTCTGGCACGGCGCCAATGCAACTTACATTCTGTGGGGCGCACTTAACGGTCTTATCTATGTCCCGGTGAAGCTCGTTGAGGATGCTAAGAAACGAAAGGCAAAACAAGCTGGCCGGTCATACATCCGCGATGATTTTGGTCTGCGGCTACCTCCGGTAAAGAGGTTTGCGGCACGCCTTGGAAACTACATCGTCAACTCTATGATGTTCATTCCATTCATGGCTTCATCGCTCGCAGAGGCTGGTGTTTACATAAAGTCCATGTGGAGCAGTCTTGTAACAGCAATCAGCTCGGGCAATGCGTTATCTGCTTTTGTAATAAGGGAAGATTATCTTAAGGTATTCGAGACTGATGAACTATGGTATGTTCTTAAGGGCCTGCACATAGCTGCGCATTCACTCGCACCGGTATTGTGTATGGTGGTTATTTTCGGCATAACGTTCGCAGCGGGAATGTTCTCAAAGTCGGCGCAGGATATAGCCGCGAAAATGAAGATAAATGTAAAGAATGCTGTACTTCTCGGGGCACTGCTCTCGTGGTGCATCCTTACATATTCACAGGTCACGACCTTCATTTATGTCAATTTCTAAAGCTTTTAAGAAGGATTAAGGTTCCGGCATCAGAATAATGAAAACGAACAATAATAAGATCAATAAGAAAACTAAACATCCTGTAAGGAAAGCTGCGGTCGCACTTGTTTTGACGGCAGTGTTGCTGCTGGGAGCGACAGCGGGGGCGGTGATCTACGTTGATCCGTTCTTTCATTACCATGCGCCTCTCGATGATTTCCCGTACATAGTGGATAATCAGCTTTCACAGAACCCGGGAATGGCCGAGAACATGGAGTATGACAGTGTGCTGCTCGGAAGCTCGATGACGTTCAATTACGACATGAGCTGGTTTCGGGACGAGTACGGGCTGGACACGATAAAACTAAGTTACAGCGGGGCTTATCCGCGGGATATCTATAATATTTCATCGATAATATTTGATGGAAAACATGATGTCAGGCAGGCATTCCTGGGAGTGGATGTTTTCTCGTACATGGCGGAAACGGATGATGTGAAATTCCCAATACCAGAATATCTCTACGATGACAATGTTCTCAACGATGTGAATTACTGTCTGAATAAAGATGTGCTTATGCAATATATTGTGCGGCCGATATTTAACCCGTCTAAGACTGACCTCGATACTGTGTATTCGATGTCGTGGCTCACAGATGATGATTACAGCAAGGAGAGCGTTCTTTCTTCTTATGTTCCGTCTGACAAGGTGGAAGAGGAGACGCCTGCAGATGCTTATCTGGAGAATACAGCCGCCAATATGGACGAGAATATATGTCCGTTTATTGAGGAAAATCCCGATACGGTATTCACGGTGTTCTTCCCGCCTTACAGTATCCTGTTCTGGAATGATGTTCAGCTGGAGAATCACCTGGAAGCGACGCTGGCGGAATACAGACTCATAGCGGAGAAACTGCTGCAGTACGACAATGTGCGGCTATACTGTTTCCCGGTCGAGGATGGAATAACGACTGATCTCGACAATTACACTGATTACACGCATCACAGCCCGGAGATAGCACACAGGCTGCTGGAATACATGGAAACAGGTCACGATGAAATAAAGACATTGGACGACATGGACAATGCGATCACAAAGATAAAGAGCATAGCAGTAAGTTACGGCTACGATGCATTGTTAACATCATATTCGGAATAATCCTTATCGATTATCTTTGTCACAAAGTGATGAGCAACAAGGGCTCTGCCCGCCTCATTGAGATGGACGTTGTCAGTGAGATATTTTTTGTAATTGGTCTCATTGATCGATCCGTAGTAGTTGTCAATAAAGGATGAACCGGTGGCTGTACAGATATCGATGCCCTTTGCCCAGTATGTCGGGAGAGAGCCGTTTCCGAGATCATATGTGTCGCCGCTGTGATAATTGCCGTCATCATCTACATATTCGGCATATGTCGGTGACAGGAATACCAGGCGTATATATGGATACTTTTCATTTATGAGCTCAAGAGAACGCTTCATTGAACCTGTGTAGGTCTGAATGTCATCATCATTGTTGTTGTTCATGACAGGCGACTCCGTAAAATAATCACTGGCGTCATACATGAAAGCAATGATATCGACTTTGTCGAAATCGACATTTTCAAGTGTGCTCACGGAGTCTGACCAGGCTGAACTTTCAGTGTGAAGAGCCGCAGCATTTTCAAGAGCTGTATAATCGTTAAGGTTTATGGCATTGGCAACATAATACATATTGAAGACATCATCGACATCGGAGACATCATAAAGAGCATTTATGCATGCAACTCTCGATGAGGGAAAACCTGCGCTGATGACTTCGACTGAGGCGGTCGAGGACTCCGCATATGTTTTGACCTGACCGGCAATACCTTTTTCACCTGTGTCATCTGATATGGGGGCGTCTCCCAGAAAAAGGATCGTCGTCACACCATCATCCTCGCGCCCTGCAAGGTCGGCAGGATCCTGTGTGACGATGACATCCTGAACTTCAACATCGAATGCTGTTGCGGACTGCGTAGTATCAACTTCCTGTTTTGTCCCGGCATTCCAGATGAGAAGACGCACAACTGCAAAAACACCTATCGCCACGATCATGATAAGTATTATTATATGTAGATTGAGACCTATGGCAGGGAATGGCCTTGCCTGTCTCCTGTGGGAGCGTATTGGCGCGCGGCCGCGTTCTCTGCGGCTTTTTTCAGTGGAATCTTCATATTTCTTTGAAGAGTCAGTATCATTAAGATCGAACTCTATATCAAGATCGTCATTATCATCATTGTTATTATTCATTTATTCTTTCATCCCTTCGAACATGCCGGAAGAAGTCCGGTATCGTTCCGAGTATCTACATCATTGTAGCAGATATTATTGAAAGGTGTGTGCCATGGAAAGTAAAACCAGTGACAGAAAATCAACGGATAAAAAAATAAGCTGGAAAGATATTGTTTTGCTACAGATTATCGTAATGATCTTTTCACTCACGAGCGTAACGGCAAAATTTGCTTCGATGCAGGATACATTCACTTCATCGTTCTTCCTGTTCTACGGAGCGGAACTTGCTATTCTGGCTGTATATGCGCTGCTCTGGCAGCAGGCGATAAAGAAATTCGATATTTCAGTGGCATATGCAAATAAAGCGATGGTCCTTCTCTGGGGGCTGCTCTGGGGAACTGTCATATTTCACGATGCTGTAAATGCAAAAGAAATCGCAGGGGTAGCGCTTGTCATCGTCGGTATTATTGTGATCAACAGAGGTGATAACACCGGAATGGAGCTGACAGATGAGTAATCTTACTTTGTGCGTGCTCCTCATGATCTGCTCGGAGCTTATAGCGTCATCCTCTCAGATGTTCCTTAAGAAGAGCGCGGGAATATCATACGATAACAGAATAAAGGAATACGTGAACCGGTATGTTATCACCGGCTACATTATGCTGTTTGTCTCAATGCTCATAACGATCCGGGCGTATAGTTTTGCCGATTCATACATGAATGTCCCTGTGCTTGAGACGATGGGCTATGTGTTTGTCATGGTGCTCGGACGTATTTTCTTCGGGGAGAAGATCACACGCAGCAAGATAATCGGAATGCTGTTTATTTTTGCCGGAATAATCATATATTATCTGCCGTAATAAGAAGTCTTTGTTTGTGCTATAATTCTTTTAACTGTAGCCGGACGAAGACGGGCCGGCGGATTTGGGAGGAATTTAATGAGAACATACCTTGTTACCGGAGGCTGCGGCTTCATTGGATCTAATTTCATTCATCATCTTTTTAATACTTACGGTGAAGATATCAGAGTCGTGAACATAGACGCTCTGACATATGCAGGAAACCCGGAGAATCTTAAGGATATTGAGACGAGACCCGGGTATCGTTTTGTAAAGGCAGACATCTGTGACAAAGACGCTGTAAGGAAGGTCTTCAGTGAAGAGGACGTGGATGTTGTGGTCCATTTTGCAGCTGAATCTCATGTTGACCGCTCTATACTGCATCCTGAACTTTTCGTCAAAACAAATGTCCTTGGAACAGCTAATATGCTGAACTGTGCCAAGGAAGCATGGCAGCTCGAAGAAGGACCTGATCCGCTCGGCAATTTCAGGGAAGGCAAGCGCTTCCTTCATGTTTCGACAGATGAAGTTTATGGCTCCCTGCCCGAGGACGGCGGCTTTTTCTATGAAACCACACCATATGCGCCGCACAGTCCGTACAGCGCCTCAAAAGCGAGCTCTGATTTCCTGGTGAAAGCTTATATGGACACATATCACTTCCCGGCGAATATCACGAACTGCTCCAATAATTATGGCCCTTATCAATTCCCCGAGAAGCTTATTCCTCTCATGATCAACAATGCGCTGAAGGGCGAGAAACTCCCTGTATACGGCGACGGTAAGAACGTCCGCGACTGGTTGTATGTTGAGGATCACTGCCGAGCGATCGACCTTGTTATAAATAAGGCAAAACTTTATGAGACATACAATGTCGGCGGACATAACGAGAAGCAGAATATAGAAATAGTGAAGACTATAATCGATGTCCTTCGAGAGGAACTGCCTGATTCAGATCCCAGGAAGGCCGGACTTTCATATGATCTTATAACATACGTCGAGGATCGCAAGGGACATGACAGAAGGTATGCAATAGCACCGGATAAGATCCACAAAGATCTCGGATGGCTTCCGGAGACCGCGTTCAAGGAAGGAATCCGCAAGACAGTCCAGTGGTATTTTGACCATCAGGATTGGATGGATCACATCACCAGCGGAAACTATATGAATTACTACAAAGATATGTACGGTAACAGAAAGGAAATCTGATCATGAAGGGTATCATTCTCGCCGGAGGATCCGGCACAAGACTATATCCACTGACAAAAGCAGTGTCCAAGCAGATCATGCCGGTCTATGATAAACCGATGATCTATTATCCGTTGTCAACGCTGATGCTGGCCGGAATACGCGATGTCCTTATTATTTCGACGCCGCGGGATCTGCCGGTATTTGAACAGTTGCTCGGAGACGGATCACAGCTGGGAATGAGTTTTGTTTATCGCGTACAGGAAAAGCCGAGAGGGCTTGCAGATGCCTTCATAATAGGAGCTGATTTTATAGGTGGTGATTCGTGCGCGCTTGTCCTCGGCGATAATATCTTCTATGGACAGAGCTTCACGAAGGTTTTGATGAGGGCGGCAGGACGAGACAAGGGCGCGACGATCTTCGGCTATTATGTCAAGGATCCAAGAGAGTACGGCGTAGTCGAGATAGACGGGGACGGCATGGCCATATCGATAGAGGAGAAGCCTGAGTATCCCAAGAGTAATTATGCTGTTCCGGGACTGTATTTCTATGACAGAAATGTCGTTGATATAGCAGCTGATGTAAAGCCGTCTGTTCGAGGCGAGATAGAGATTACCAGCATTAATAATGAATATCTGAGACGCGGGACACTTCATGTGGAAACATTAGGCCGCGGATTTGCATGGCTTGACACCGGAAACCCGGATGCGCTGCTTGATGCGGCAGATTTTGTTTCGGCTTTTCAGAAACGACAGGGACTTTATATTTCCTGCATAGAAGAGATCGCATACAAACGGGGATTCATTGATGCGGATGAGCTAATGAAGCTTGCTGACCCGCTCAAGAAGACAGCGTACGGGCAGTACCTCATAGAAGTAGCGAACGGACTTTAAGATAATAAAACATAACCCGGGGCGTCATTGTGGCATGAGTGCCGCGCATTGGCGCCCCGCAAGGAAAGGTAACAATCATAAATGGGAAAGATTACAGTCGAAACATGTGATATCGAAGGCCTGAAAGTCATAACTCCAAAAGTATTTCCTGATGAACGTGGTTACTTTGTGGAGACATACAACTACAATGATTTCAAAGCAGCCGGGATCGATCAGGTCTTTGTTCAGGACAACCAGTCGGCCAGCAGGAGAGGCGTTCTGCGCGGTCTTCATTTCCAGATAAATTACCCTCAGGATAAACTTGTGCGTGTAGTGAGGGGAGCAGTTTATGATGTGGCGGTAGATCTGAGAAAAGATTCAGATACATTCGGAAAATGGTTTGGAGTTACACTGACCGAGGATAATAAGAAGCAGTTTTTTATTCCAAAGAATTTTGCACATGGTTTTCTGGTGCTTTCTGATGAAGCTGAGTTCTGCTACAAGGTCACAGATTTCTATCATCCGAACGATGAGGGCGGTCTGATGTGGAACGACCCCGAAATAGGTGTCGAGTGGCCGGTAGAAGATGGGATGGAGCTGATCCTTTCTGATAAAGACAAGGTATATCCCGGCTTTGAAGAATATTGCAGAACAAGGGGATGCAGTAAGTGAAAAAGATTTCATTAAGGGCGGCGCGGACAAAGCTGCACAAGAAAACGGTCCTTGCAATAGCCTGGGCCATAGCAGTGGCAGTCGCTGCTCTGATAATATTCCACTTTAATCCGTTGGATGATCCTGACACCCAGAGGCTCAAGAAGATCTGCGGGATTTGTCTGATCCTTGCGGGGATCCTTGTTTTTACGATATTTTATGACAAGATCACTGTACTTCCGAAAGAGCTCTTTCAGAACAGGCGGCTTATCTGGCGCCTTTCCAAGAATGATTTCAAAAAGAGATATGCGGGATCTATATTCGGTGGTGTGTGGGCTATGGTCCAGCCCGTCATAACTGTAATAATGTACTGGTTTGTTTTCGACAGGATATTCCATCAGACACAGGTCTCACAGACGACAGGTGAGCCTATTCCATACGTTTTATTCCTTATGGGCGGCATGGTGCCCTGGTTCTTCTTCTCTGATGCTCTGACGTCAGGTACAAGTTCTCTTCTCGAATACAATTATCTGGTCAAAAAGGTAGTATTCAAGATAAGTGTTCTCCCGATCATAAAGATAATAGCGGCTCTCTTCACACATGTTTTCTTCACGTTTGTAGTGATGATCATAGCGTGGATATATGGATATACGCCATCAATCTATTGGCTGCAGCTTCCGTACTACACATTTGCGTGTTTTATCATGGTGCTTGGTCTGTGTTATGCCACATGCGCGATAACTGTGTATTTCCGTGATCTTCAGCAGATAATCAGTATATTTCTGCAGGTCGGGATGTGGGCGACTCCTATACTCTGGAACATAATGATGCTGGAACACAGCAAATTTATTATTCTGATAAAAATGAATCCGATGACGTACATTGTCAATGGCTTCAGAGGGGCGCTTTACGAACAGCAGTGGTTCTTTGAGCACTTCTATTCTTCGACATACTTCTGGATCGTAACTGTCCTGATGTTCTGCATCGGATCAGTGATATTCAAGAAGCTTAAAGTCGGATTTGCTGACGTGCTGTAGAAGAGGTCACCTAATGAGTGAAAAAGAAATAGCCATTCAGGTCACACAACTGAATAAAAGATATAAGCTTTATCCGCATAACCGTGACAGGCTGGCTGATACGCTGGGCTTTAAGAATGCCCACTATACAGAACACATGGCGCTTGAGAATGTCGATATGACAGTCTATAAAGGCGAAACAGTCGGCATCATCGGGACGAACGGATCCGGTAAATCAACGATACTCAAGATCATCACAGGTGTTCTGAACCCCACTTCCGGAGACGTAAGAGTTGCAGGCAGAATATCGGCGCTCCTCGAGCTCGGAGCAGGTTTCAACATGGAGTACAACGGGATAGAGAACATCTATCTCAACGGTACGATGATAGGCTTTTCAGAGCGTGAAATTGCAGAAAAACTTGACGCGATACTTGATTTTGCCGATATCGGAGAATACGTTTATCAGCCGGTCAAAACATATTCATCAGGTATGTTCATGCGACTGGCTTTTGCTGTGGCAATAAACATAGAACCTGAGATCCTTATTGTTGACGAGGCTCTGTCGGTGGGAGATGTTTTCTTTCAGGCAAAGTGTTATCACAAATTTGAGGAGTTCAAAAAGGAAGGCAAGACCGTACTCTTTGTCAGTCATGATCTCAGCAATATCAGTAAATACTGTGACCGTGTCGTGCTGCTCAACAAAGGGCACAAGCTCGGAGAGGGCAGCCCGAAGGAAATGATAGATATCTACAAGCAGGTGCTTGTGGGACAGTATGATCCCAATGGGAGAAATGACCATCTGGATTCACTGCCGCCCGGGATGAGCGCCGATGACGC
>JAAZDA010000143.1 GCA_012512995.1 Clostridiales bacterium
CAGGGTGTCATCCACTGTTATTCATACAGCAGCGAAATGGCGGTCATGTATGTGAAGATGGGATATTACATAGGAATAGGCGGAGTCGTTACTTTTAAGAATGCCAGAAAAGTCCGTGAAGCAGTTGCAATACTACCACTGGAACGAATAGTGCTGGAGACTGATTGCCCGTATATGGCACCGGAACCTCTGAGGGGGGAGCGGAATTCTTCACTGAATCTGCCGTTTGTTGCGGCGCAGATTGCACGAATAAAGAATATTACCACTGACGAGGTGATAAACGTCACCGAGAAGAACGCGGAGAACTTATATGGAATACATTGATATCTGTACGCCGGGCGGAACCCTTTATGTACTGGATAAATTCGGCATAAAAGCCCGCAAAAAATATGGCCAGAATTTCCTTATAGATTCAAATATCGTAAGGAAGATAATCAGTGCGGCCGGAATAACGAAGGAAGACTGCGTGCTCGAAATCGGCCCCGGAATCGGAACAATGACAGGGATGCTCTCAGAAGCAGCAGGTCATGTGGTCGCTGTTGAGATTGATGAAAGCCTGAGACCAGTCCTTACGGAAACGCTGGCAGGCCGGGATAATATCGATATCATATGGAATGATGTCCTGAAGACAGACCTCAGGGAAATTGCTGACAGACATAATGGCGGAAGACCAATGAAAGTAGTCGCAAATCTGCCATATTATGTTACGACTCCGATAATAATGAAACTGCTGAAGGAGAAGGGATGTTTTGACAGCATCACAGTCATGGTGCAGAAAGAAGTCGCTGAGAGGATCTGCTCAGCGCCGGGCAACAAGAACTATGGAGCGATAACGCTGGCAGTCAAGTACTACAGCGAACCGGAAGTCGTGACGGATGTGTCTCCAAACTGTTTTATTCCGAGACCCGGAGTGACCAGCAGTGTGTTATGTCTGAAAGCGAGGGATGAAGCTCCTGTAAGCGCGGATGAGAAATTCCTTTTTGCTGTCATAAGAGCATCTTTTAATCAGCGCCGCAAAACAATCGCAAATGGTATAGTTTCCGGGCTTGAACATGGCGATACGGATAAGAATATAACACGCGAAGATGTTCAGAAGTGTCTGAGTGAAATGGGACTGAAGGAAGATGTAAGAGGTGAAAAACTTTCACTCGAAGAGTTCGCAGAACTGTCTGAAAAGCTCAGAAACATGCGATAAACCGGCGGTTTCATGGCAATTGAATCGGGCCACGCGTTTTTGACACTGCCATGTGGTTATGATAAACTTAATCGAATATGTCTAGGCCTAAAAACACGCGCTTCAGCGCGTTTTGGCAGGGAGGATCGCGTTGGACAAATATGAGTATAAGGTTCGGCTTGATGATATAAAATCTCTGATAACTCAGAGAGATTTTGCTCAGGCACTGGAAATAGCTGACTCGATCGATTGGACTCATGTTAAGAGCGTGAAAACGCTGTGCATGATAAGCGATCTGTATAAGATAAACGGAAAGATCCAGGAAAGCTATGCGGTCCTGCTTCAGGCGTACAATTTTGAACCGGAAGATCCAAAGATCATATATGCTCTTTGTGAACTCCTGCTCAGGCAGAAACAAATGTTGCCGGCATTGCAGTTATATAACGAATTCACCCGCATTTCTCCGAGAGATCCCAGCCGTTTTGTCCTTCAGTATCAGCTGTATCAGCTTCAACATGTCAGCATAGATGAGAGAATAAGCGTCCTTAAGGAACTCGAAAGAGTTTCCTTTCGCGACAAATGGGTGTTTGAACTTGCAAGGATATATGAGGAGAACAGCAGGTATCAGGAATGCGTCGCGGAATGCGATAAACTCATAGCTAAAGGGAAACCTTCATATCAGAAAAAGGCAATTCAGCTCAAGCAGAAGTATTCAGGACTCACAGGTGAACAGAATGAGATTTACCGTCAGCTTGTCACAACGGCAAGACGGGCGACTGCGCCTATCACTGAGCCAATACCGCAGGAAGAGCCGGCACCGCGCGATGAGGGCGCATATGAACAGGAATCTTCCGCTCCTGTCCGCAGAGATACAGGTAATGAACCCAATATGGATGACATGGTCGACAGAGCAGCAAGGATCACTGGAATAGCGGGTACCGAGCCAATGAGCCAGGTGCCTGAAGGTGAGAGCGATATCCATGTAAAACAACTTGATGAAAAGCTTGTGAGCACGGTGGATCTGCAGCGTGAAGTTGCCGATGGACTGAAAGATATTATGACGCGGGAGACCGGACCGATCGAGCGTGAGGCAGAACAGAGAGCCAGTCAGGAAAAGGTCCGCAGGGTATTCAATAATGGCTTCGATCTTCCGGAAGAAGCCGAAAAGACACCTGAGAAAAAAGAACAATTCGAGCAGGCAAGGCAGAAAGCCAAAGTGGTCCGTGAGCGCATGAACGTTGAGCCACAGCAGACCGAAAGCCGGGAAAATCGATATAACCCATATCTTGCACAGGATAATGACGGACAGATGTCAATGAGACTTGACCCTGAGGTCAGGGTGGCTGAGCGCGCTGCAAAAGAGGCAGCATTGAGACCTGCGCATCGCACATTCAGCACAGAAATGCCGGAGAACGCAGAGACAGAGGAAGAAGCGACGGCAAAACTTCAGGCGTATGATGAGGATCGCGCTGATCGCATAAGAGAAGCAGCACCGAACGGCGGACTCTCTGATGGAATGACAGGAAATGAGAAGTTCCAGGTCGCACTTGCAGGACAGGCTAATGAAGCTCCTGAGAACAAACAGAATGCTCTTGAAGATGCGGGTGTCCGCGATACTCTTGTGATGGATCCGTCAGCAGTTGATGCAGCCACAAGGACATGGTCAGCTCCAGAAGTGAACGGCGCGGCAGGCGGTGTCAAGATCGACAAAGAGATAGAGCAGCCGTTGCATTTCGTGGAACCCGTCGGCAAAGAGACAGACACAATGAACACGAGCGAAGCTGCGACTGAGAATGAAGAAGACAAGCTCTCGGAAACGCAGGAGATAGCAGCTCTTGTTGCCAGACAGTTCGCAAATGATGAGAAACTGGCAGCTGAAAGAGCAGCAGCTGAAGCTGCACGCAAGGCAGAAGAGGAAGCTGCAAGACAGGCGGAGATAGAAGCAGCGGCAAAACGTATCCTCGCGGAGCGCGAAAAGAAACGTGAGGCTGCTGAGGAACAGATAAAGATTGAAGCGGAAGAAAAGGCCCGCAAAGCAGCAGCTGAAGCTGCAAGAAAAGCAGAAATAGAAGCAGCGGCAAAACGCCTTGCGGATGAAGAAGAAGCGAGACTTTCGGCGCAGAGACTGGCTGCAGAGAAGCAAATAGCAGAGAAGCAGGCAGCTGCAAAGGCGGCTGCAGAGAAAGCTGAGGCAGAGAAAGAAGCCGCGGATGAAGAGCCGGCAGATGAACAGCCGGCAGATGAACAGCCAGAGACAGATGACGACAAGGAAGCAGCGCACGAGAAAACAGTAGAAGCTGTCACCGAAGCGCTGCAGGGAGTTCCTGCGGACCCGCAGGAAACAGAAATAAAACATGATAAAGCGGAAGTGAAACCAGCAAAACACAACTCTGAAGCCGACAGGATCCGCAATATGACCCCGGAACAGCGTAAAATGTTCGGACCTTTTCTGCATGAGAAGAATACCAGGGCTCAGCTTTTACGAACGATCGATGAAATCAGTCTTGCTTCATACACAGGCAACGTCATCATCACAGGAGATGAGGGAACAGGAACTCTTGATCTCGCAAAGGTACTGCTCAGAAATGAACATCTTACTGACAGTAATTTCTCCGGTAAGGTTGCAGTGACAAATGGTGCAGGACTCAGCAAAAAGGGCCCGTCTGCTTACTTCAGCAGACTTGAGAACGGCGGTCTTATTGTTGACAAGGCTTACACCATGACACGTGAGACAGTAAATGCACTCAACATGGAGCTAGAGAAGGAAGACCACGGAATCATCGTAATTCTTGTTGGCTCAGGCGCTGAGATGGACAAGTTCTACAAGCAGTACGAGAGCAGGCTCAAAGATCTTTTCACTACAAGGATCGACGTGAAGACCCTTTCTACAAAAGAACTCATAAACTATGCACAGCATTACGCCAATCGTCAGGATTGTTCTATTGATGCTGAGGCATTGCCGGAACTCGAGTCGGTGATTACTTCGATGCAGAGCGCGACTCATCATGTGACGGTCGAGGAAGTGCGGGATATAGTGGATGAGGCAATCGGAGTTTCTGAGAAGAAGACACCGGGGCACCTGTTCGATTCAATGAAGAGAAAGCGCTACGATTCCGAGGATAGAATGATACTCCATAAAAAAGATTTTACACATTGAGTTATGACTGATATACCGCGGCAGCGATGCTGTCTGCGGAAGGGGAGGATAAATGGCTGCCAGCAGTGTAACTAAAGTCACTAAAGCAAAGAAACCGGTAAGTAAGGATAAGAATAAACTGTTTATTTCTGATTTTGACTGTTATCTGTTCGGACAGGGGACGCACTACGATATTTACAAAAAACTCGGCGCGCATCCTTCTGAGGAAAAGGGCGTAAAGGGAGTTTTCTTTGCTGTATGGGCGCCGAACGCGAAGTCAGTCTATGTTATAGGCTCCTTCAACGGGTGGGATGAGAATCAGTACCCAATGACAAAAAATGAGAGCGGAGAAGGTATCTGGTCCGTTTTTATCCCGAAGATAGGCACAAACGAACTGTACAAATTTCTTATTTACGGACCTGACGGGGAAAAGCTTTATAAGGCTGATCCTTATGCAAACGCGGCTGAACTGCGTCCCGGGACAGCATCAAAGATAACTGATATAACAGGTTTTGAGTGGGCGGACTCCGGCTGGATGACAAAGCGGGAGAAGACAGACCCCAACAAACAGCCGATGGCGATCTATGAGTGCCATATCGGTTCGTGGATGAGGCACCGCGAAAAAGGCAACAGTTTTTATACTTATAGAGAATTTGCTGACAGGATAGTCGAGTATCTTAAGAAAATGAAGTTCACGCACATAGAGCTCATGGGTATTCTGGAGCATCCTTTTGATGTCTCATGGGGATACCAGGTGACTGGTTACTATGCGCCGACATCGAGATATGGGGACCCAAAGGATCTTATGTATCTTGTAAACAAGCTGCACGCAAATGGGATCGGTGTGATCCTGGACTGGGTGCCTGCGCATTTCTGCCCGGACGCTCACGGACTCGCATGTTTTGACGGAAAATGCATATATGAGGATCCGGATCCGAGGCGCGGAGAGCATCCTGACTGGGGAACAAAGATCTTCAATCTGGCAAAACCTGAGGTCAAGAATTTCCTCATCGCAAACGTGCTGTATTGGCTGCGCGAATACCATGTAGATGGCATCCGTGTAGATGCTGTGGCTTCCATGCTGTATCTCGATTACGGCAAGAAGGAAGGACAGTGGCTGCCGAACAGATACGGCGGGAACAAGAACCTCGATGCCATCGTGTTTTTCCAGCATATGAATTCAGTCATCCGCGGATCGTATCCGGGATTCCTGACCATTGCCGAGGAGTCCACGGCATGGCCGAATGTTACCGGAGAAATTGGAACAGACAGCCTTGGATTTATGTTCAAGTGGAATATGGGCTGGATGCACGATTTCTGCGAGTACATGAAGCTAGATCCGATAATGCGCAGGGGCTCGCACTACTCACTGACATTTGCAATGAGTTACAACAATGCGGAAAACTATATTCTGCCGATATCACATGACGAAGTCGTTCACCTAAAGTGCTCGATGGTCGAGAAGATGCCGGGCTTACAGGTCGACAAATATTCCAACCTGAGAGTCGGTTACACATATATGATGGGACACTCCGGCAAGAAGCTTCTGTTCATGGGGCAGGAATTCGGGCAGGAGAGAGAGTGGAGCGAGGAGAGAGAGCTCGACTGGTATCTGCTGCAGAATCAGCTCAATGCCGGAATGCAGAAGTATTTTGGCAGACTTCTTGAGATTTATAACAAATATCCATGCATGTACTCAATAGATAACGACTGGGCAGGATTTGAATGGATCAACGCTGATGACAAGGACAGAAGTATCTACAGCTTTATAAGAAGATGTGATACTAATCCAAAATGCCTCATGTTCATACTCAATATGACACCTGTGAAGCGCGAGGGCTATCGCATAGGCGCTCCTAAGAAGGGCGTATACAAACTGCTTCTCAACAGCGCACTTAAGGAATACGGAGCGCCTGAGGACAGCATTGTACCGAAGACACTCAGGGCTCAGGCCGGAAACTGCGATTACAAGGATCAGTATCTTGAATTTGATCTTCCGTCATTCGGAGCACTTATATTTGAATACTAATGATCCAAATCAGACTTTGTCTGATTCTAATCTACGAGGTGGTGCGTAGCACCACCTCGGGGCATTAAGCATGGTAATATGCAACTAAGGGGATGAGAGCTTTACATGATGCTTGCAGAACTTAAAACAGGACAGACAGCAACCATTACCAAGGTGGGGGGAGAGGGACCGTTGCGGCTCCGTTTTCTCGATATGGGACTTATTCCACGCACGGACGTGACTCATGTTAAAACTGCGCCTATGGGAGATCCTATTGAGATAAGGATACGAGGCTACGAACTCACGCTCCGGCTCGAAGAAGCCAGAAACATAGAGATCACCGACGTCAGGGACGTCTGGAAGGTGGACAGCAGTATATGATTTTTGCTTTGGCAGGAAATCAGAATTGTGGCAAGACCACGTTATTCAATGTACTTACGGGATCAAATCAACACGTTGGTAATTTCCCGGGAGTCACGGTAGATCAGAAGATAGGCGACATAAGGGATGCAAAAGACTGTCAGGTCGTAGACCTCCCCGGTATTTATTCCATTCGCCCGTACACTGATGAGGAGATCGTCACGCGTGACTTCATCCTCAACAACCATCCCGATGGAATAATCAACATAGTAGATGCAACAAACATTGAAAGAAATCTGTACCTGACACTGCAGCTCCTCGAACTTCATATCCCCATGGTAGTTGCGCTTAACATGATGGATGAGGTCAGGGGCAACGGCGGTTCTATAGATGTTAAAAAAATGTCAACAGCCCTTGGGGTTCCGTGTATTCCCATAAGTGCTGCCAAGGATGAAGGTATTTCCGAGCTTATACACCAGATCGTGAGAGTGGCATCAGATCAGGTTTTCCCGACCGTGATGGATTTCTGCAGCCCGGGACCTGTACACAGATGCATTCACGCAGTATCGCATGTCATAGAGGATCACGCACAGAAAATCAGAATATCGCCAAGATTCTGCGCGACAAAGATAATAGAGGGCGATGAGAGTTTTGCCGACAAGCTCGGACTCGACGAGAACGAAAAAGAACTCATTGAGCACAGCATTGTCGAAATGGAACATGATACTCAGTTCGACAGGAATGAAGCGCTTGCAGACATGCGCTATTCGTTCATCGAAGGCGTCGTAAAAGGATCGGTAGTAAAGAGCCAGGAGAGCAAGGAACAAATGCGCTCCGAGAAGATCGACAGGATCCTGACCGGAAAATGGACGGCTCTTCCCTGTTTTGTCATCATAATGGCGATGGTCTTCTTCCTGACATTTAATGTCATCGGATCATTTCTTTCGGATATCCTCTCAAGTGGAATAGATGCACTCACGGCACTTGTCGACGCCGGACTTACAGCTTACGGCATAAACCCTGTCGTTCACAGCATGATCGTGAAGGGTGCTTTTGCCGGAGTCGGATCGGTGCTCAGTTTCCTGCCGATCATCGTAGTCCTGTTCTTCTTTCTATCGATCCTTGAAGATACAGGATACATGGCTAGGATCGCAGTCATTATGGACAGGCTGC
>JAAZDA010000144.1 GCA_012512995.1 Clostridiales bacterium
GCAAAAAGGCAAAGACGCTCTTCATTATTTTCGCGCTCCTCGTCCTTATACTTGTCATCGCATCATTCGTAAACGTCGTAGCAGGCACATTCATGACAGTTGCAGATGACGCCGGCAACATGGCATTTGGTTTTGTTACCAATCCCACTGACAATCAGACAACGGCAATGGTATCAATGCTGTTCATAGTATTGGCAGTCATTTACGGATCACTTACAAACCGCTTTGGAATGAAGACCGGCACAGCCACAGCAATAGGTCTGGTCGGCATCGTTCTCGCACTTGTCCTGGGACTTAATGTAGGCATTGCTTTCCCGAGAATAGCATGGATCGTAATTATCGGTGTATATATTGGTGTTGCATCGCTCATTCCTGTGTGGATAATGCTTCAGCCGCGCGATTATCTTTCAAGTTTCCTGCTCTATGCAATGATGGCACTGGCAGTAATCGGTATTTTCATCGCGGCTTTCGCAGGGACTGCTACATTCCAGCTCCCGGCATTTACATCATTTAATAACGAAAGTCTCGGATTCATGTTCCCGGCACTGTTTATTACAGTAGCATGCGGCGCGTGCTCAGGTTTCCATTCACTTATTGCATCAGGCACATCATCCAAGCAGCTTGACAGCGAGAAACACGCTCAGATGATCGGCTACGGCTCAATGCTGATAGAGTCAGCGCTGGGTATCATTTCACTTGTTGCCGTAGGAATGGTGTTCTCAAGATATACGGCCGGCGAGTTCGGATCTCCTTCAGTCGCTTTTGCACATGGAATCGCTCTCATGTTCAGTGCTGATGGAACAGGACTTCATTCAACGATTGCAGCGCTCCTTACACTCGCTGTTTCAGTATTCGCGCTGACATCACTTGATACAGGCACACGTCTTTCACGTTTTATGTTCAGCGAGCTGTTCCTGAAAGACGATGAAGCTACATGGAAGGATGCAAAGGGCATCCGTAAGGTTCTTGCTCATCCTCTCTTCGGCACAACGACGATGATCGTTATTGGCTGTGTCCTCGGTGGACTCAAGCTTTCAGCTATATGGGGACTCTTCGGAGCTGCCAATCAGCTGCTTGCAGGACTTGCACTCACAGCTGTCTGTGCTTGGCTCGGCGAAGCCGGCAAGAACAATAAGATGTTCTATTTCCCTATGGCATTTATGCTTGTGGCAACACTGACATACCTTATAATGAAAATATCAAAATTATCATCATCCATAATATCAGGATCGGCTGTATGGGGTGACTGGTTCCAGACATTCTTCGCCATAGCAATGGTCATCCTTGCTGTATTCCTTGTCGGTGAGGCATTGAATACATTCAAGAAGCAGAAGGCGGCAAGAAAGGCAAAAGCCTGATCATAGTAACAGACAAAACATGTATGACGCAAAAGAAAACCGACAGGCTCATTGGCAACAGACCATTGAGCTTGTCGATTCTTTTTTTAAATTGATATTCTGCTTTATTATTGATCAGAACTCTTCTTTGACATAATCCTTATCGAGCTTGATCTCATCAGTGCCGTCTTTGTGTTCAAATGCGGCGAGATCAGGGTTCTCACGTTTTTCTTTAGTGTAGTTCTCGTATGAAGGTTTCTTGTGTGTCTCTTCAGCCCAAAGCTCATCTGCGACGGGTGCCCATGCTTTGGCATATTCATCACACTTATCGCAAAGGTGATCTACTTCCTCAGGTGATTCCTCATTGGTCTGGTGAGCGCCTGTCTTAGCCACCATTTCACGCAGAAGATCAGGATTCTCGAGCATAGGGCAGGGACGCAGCTGATTGCGGTTAAAAGGCTGTCCTTCGTGGTAAGCCATGAACAGAGGACTCTGAAGCATTTCAAGAATGCTGTTCTCGTGAATGTTACTGTTGGAGAAATGTATGAACACGCATGGCTCAGCATCTCCGCTTGAGTTGATGTGGAAATAGTTCCTGCCTCCGGCAATACAACCACCGACATATTCACCGTCATTCTGGAAGTCCATTGGATAGAATTCCAGATCACAGTCCTTTGAACGATAATAGCGGATCTTCTCGATGATCATCTTGCGCTGCTCAGGTGTCGGCATAAGAGAAGGTACTGCGTTGTTTCCGACAGGCATGAGATGGAAATAGAAGCCGTAGCGGGCGCCCTTTGATGAGATGAAACGAAGGAAGTCCTCGCTTGTGACAGCATCTATATTGTCTTTTGTATAGCAGATAGAAGTCCCGAATATAATGCCATATTTCTTGAAAAGATCCATTGCGCGCATGCAGGCATCATAATGACCCTGACCACGGCGCGCATCATTAGTCTCGGGTGTTCCTTCGATTGAAAGGAAGTATGTGATATTGCCGAGTTTAACGACATCCTTGCGAACGTCCTCAGTGATGAGTGTTGAATTGCTGAACATTGCAAATTCACAGTCATTGTGTTTTGCTGCAAGTTTCTTTATATCATTCCAGCGCACCATTGGCTCGCCGCCTGTCATGAGATACAGATAGGTCCCAAGCTCTTTGCCCTGTGTGACGATCTTATCCATGTCCTCAAATGTGAGGTTATGTTTTGCTCCGTATGTGCCAGACCAGCAACCGACGCAGTGCATGTTGCAAGCAGAGGTAGGGTCAAAAAGGATAAGCCACGGAATATTGCAATGGTATTTCTCACGGTTCGCACGGATCATCTTTGTGCCACGGAAGAAAGCCTCATAGCCGAGGTTCATGAGTGTGACCTTTGCGTAATGAGGATCTGCCTCATCAAGAATTTTGTTTATGTATTTGAACCAGCGGTTGTCCGGATTCTGAATCGCCGCACGGACTGCATCCATGCGCTCAGGTGTAGCGGCTTTGCCAAAGAACATCTGAGCCCAGTCTACGAGCTGCAGATAGAACTTCTCGCGGTCTGTTGCTGTCTCGCGATGTTTGAGGATCTGATCGACTATCAGTTCGACGGCCTTGCGCTCCGCTGCATGAGATAGGTTCTGCGTAATTGATGCCATTTGATACTCTCCCTTCATTGGAAAACAATGATACATTCTCTGAAACTTATGAATCAACGTGATTTTACTTTTAACACTAGGTCATTTTATAGCGATGTCACGGGATTGTCATTGGACAAAAAGGCATCAGTGTCGCATTTGGAAAGCATTTGCCGTATCTTTTGCGTCGCGGATACATGCCTTCTATGCTACAATAGACAGGCAGATAGAACACAGCATATATGGAGGTGGAACGCATGAATTTTCTCGAAGAGAGGATTCTTAAGGATGGGCAGGTCAGGGATGGAAATATTCTAAAGGTAGATTCGTTTCTTAACCATCAGCTGGATGTGGGAGTGTTGAATCAGATTGGTCTGACATTTTACGAAAAGTATAAAGATGCGGAAATTACAAGAATTCTGACGATCGAGGCTTCAGGGATAGCTATAGCTGTAATGACAGCGCGGTATTTCAATGTGCCGGTGGTATTTGCCAAGAAGGCCAAAAGCCGTAATCTGGACGGTGATCTGTATACATCTACCGTGCATTCATTTACGTATGACCGCGACTACAATATAACGCTTGCCAAAAAGTTCCTTACAAGTGATGACAAAGTACTTATAGTCGATGATTTCATGGCTGTTGGAAAAGCCATGAGAGGACTTCTTGATATATGTGAACAGGCAGGCTGCACGGTCTCCGGACTCGGGATAGCAATAGAAAAAGGTTATCAGGGAGGCGGCGACGCACTGAGAAAAGCAGGATATGACCTCACAAGTCTTGCGATAGTTGACAGTATGGACGCCGCGACAGGAAGCATTAAGTTCAGAAAGAGTGAAATAGGCTGAGCAACAATTCCTGTAATACAGAAACCCCTGGAGCTTCTGTTACACAGAAGCTCTGGGGGCTTCAATAAAGCGCGAGCGCGCCTGAGATGGACAAACTCAATCGAACACTTTAACAATTGGAGTGTTCGATTGAGCAGTAAAGTCTTATCGTTCCTCTCTGTAATATGAAAGACCAAGGGCAGCAGGACCAAGGCTGTCCTTTTTTTGTTTTGCACTCACATATATCAAAACAAGTATTGTTATAACATACGGTATCATCTGGGTAAGTATTACTATCGTGTTAGGCCATGTGAGATTCAGAAGAGCCGGTGCGTAGTTGTAGAACCAGAAGAAGATGCCGAATACATAGGCACCCCATATGATGTTCCTGGGTTTCCATCTCGCAAATATAACGAGAGCAACAGCGAGCCAGCCGAGTCCTTCGATGGAACTTGAGGATGACCACGTTCCGTAGCCGTAATCAAGTACATAGTAGACTCCGCCAAGTCCAGTGACGGCGGCGCCGATGCAGGTGGCAAGATACTTGTATTTTGTGACGCTTATACCGACGGAATCGGCTGTCGCAGGATTTTCTCCGACAGCACGAAGATTGAGACCAATGCGCGTGCGGGATATCACAAGATGAGTGAGCGCAGCCAGTATTATCGCGAGGTATACCATGAAGCCATAGGAGAAGAAAATATCTCCGAAGACTCCGAGTTTTGAAAGAAATGGAACAGGCCTGGAGAACACAGTATGTGTAAATGCTGCTTTTACTGAAGTTCCGCCGTTAAGTACCTTAACTCCGAAGAAATTCGCTATACCTGAGCCAAAGATCGTGAGGGCAAGGCCGGTTACGTTTTGATTGGCGCGCAGCGTTATTGTAAGGAAGCTGTAGATAAGACCACCAAATGTAGATGCGAGAATGCCGCAGATCAGCGCGATCAATATTACGACTGCACTAGACGGATCAGGAGTGCTATTCTCGTAATAATAAGCTCCGGCAAAACTTGCAAAGCCTCCGAGAAACATGATCCCGGGGACGCCGAGGTTAAGGTTGCCGCTTCGTTCTGTGATAATTTCACCTGTGGAACCAAACATTATAACAGTGCCGAACCATATGGCACGGTTTATCCATGCAATAAGTGTCATCATTTGGAATCACCGCCTTTCTTAGCTGTTTCTTTTTTGCGTCTTACAAGCTTGTACTTAACAAAGAATTCACTTCCCAGGATAAAGAACAGGATGATTCCTGTAATGACCTGTGTTGAGTAATCATTAAGCGAAGAATATGCAGATGATATCTGACTTGCTCCTTTTTCAAGGAAAATCAGCAGGAAAGACATTCCGAACATATAGGGAGTCTTAAGTCCCGCAAGCCATGTGACTATTATGGCAGTAAAGCCGAACCCCCGCGCTGTGGCGGAAGATACGGTCATGTCTGTGCCGGCAACAGTGATAAATCCCGCAATTCCGCAGATCGCGCCTGACATGAGCATTGTTCTTACTATGACTTTCTGGACGTTTATGCCGGCGTATCTGGCGGTGTCTTCCGATTCACCGAGGACACTGAGTTCATACCCGTGTTTTGAATGATTAAGATATAGTTCAATTATGATAGCAAGTGCAAGTACGATGAGTATGCTTATCGTGAAGCGATAGCCGAGGACTTTTGGAAACCAGCCTGCCTTCGTATGGGCGTTTATCTGACCCATTGAGGACTTGGAACCTCTCCATGTATTAGTGCAGACATCGACAATATCGATTGCAACATAGTTCATCATAAGAGTGAAAAGAGTCTCATTTGTTTTCCATTTTGCCCGGAAGTATGCGGGGATAGCAGCCCAGAGCGCACCTGCTGCGCAGCTCACGATGAACATTATTATGAAGAGTGAGCTGGAAGGAATTTTGCCGCCAAGATATATCATGACTACCGCGGAAAGGAGAGCTCCCATCAGGACCTGCCCTTCAGCACCTATGTTCCAAAATCTCATTTTGAAAGCAGGAGCCAGAGCAAGTGAGATACAGAGCAGCATCGCCACATCGCGGAGTGTTGTCATAAAGTTATAGGTGGACTCAAAGGTGCCGGTCCACATAATCTTATAAACATCTACAGGGTTGAGTCCTGTCACGGAATCAATAAAGAATCCGTTTACGACAAGAGCCAGGATAATTGCTATAATGCGTGCTCCCCATGATTGCCAGAGCTTGACATCCGTGCGTTTTGTTATATGCATAAACGGTTCTCTGACTTGTGTTCTGGTTGAGTTACTCATCGCTGCCTCCTACAGATGCCGGTTCCTTTTTAGTGGTCATTCGCAGGCCGACTTCTTTTTTCGTTGTGGTGCGGGCATCAAGAATGCCGTTACATGAGCCTCCGCAGAGGACCACTATCCTGTCACATAAGGCAAGAAGGACATCAAGATCTTCTCCGACATACACAATTGAAACACCTGCTTCCTTCTGCTGATTCATCAGGTCATATATAAGATACGCGGAATTTATGTCGAGCCCGCGGACGGCATATGCAGACAGGAGCACTGTCGGCGTAGATGCGATCTCGCGGCCCACCAGGATCTTCTGAACATTTCCGCCCGAGAGTTTACGGACAGGAGTGCTGAGATCAGGCGTGACAACTCCGAGTTTTTTGACGACATGTCCGGCGAGTTTCCTTGGAGCTTTCCTGTCGGTGAATACTGTTTTGCCATTTCTGAATGAACGGAGCATCATATTATCGGTTATGTCCATGTTGCCCACAAGACCCATGCCGAGCCTGTCCTCAGGAACGAATGAAAGAGAAACGCCGAGGTTTGAAATAGCCAGGGGATCTTTACCTATAAGCTGATCGTGCGAGCCGTTATCCTCGATGTATTCAATCCTCCCGGAATCTACGGTCTGCAGACCGGCTATGGCTTCAAGAAGTTCTTTCTGACCGGAGCCGGAAATGCCGGCGATCCCGAGGATCTCTCCTGAATTAGCGGTGAACGATACGTGATCGAGTTTTACAAGGCCATCTTTATCAGTGACTGTGAGGTCCTTAACAACAATCCTGGGTGAAGGAGATACCGGATCGGGACGATCAATGTTGAGATTAACTTTGTGACCCACCATCATATCAGTCATTTCCTGAATAGATGTGTTCTTTGTCACAAGATCGCCGATGTGGGCACCTTTGCGAAGTACTGCAACGCGGTCCGAAACATGCATGACCTCCTGAAGCTTATGAGTGATGATGATTATCGCTTTACCGTCGCTCTTCATGTTGCGGATGATATCAAAGAGCCTGGTCGTTTCCTGCGGGGTGAGGACAGCTGTGGGTTCATCGAGTATCAGTATGTCAGCACCGCGGTAAAGAACCTTTATTATTTCGACTGTCTGCTTCTCGGAAACACTCATATCATATATCTTGCGGTGTGGATCTATATCAAAACCGTAGTCAGTGCATATTTTTCTGATCTTTACTGCCGCAGCATCAAGATCGAGCCTGCCCTTATCTTTGAGCCCCAGAACTATGTTCTCTGTTGCAGTCAGGACGTCTACCAGCTTGAAATGCTGGTGGAC
>JAAZDA010000145.1 GCA_012512995.1 Clostridiales bacterium
ATGATGACAAGACTCACTGCCCTGGATCAGGAATCTCAGCAGAAGAGCTTCGAAGCGGATCAGCGTGTCGCTGATGCTGATGGCAAGGCGGCGGAAGCTGAGAGTCAGGCGAAGGCAGCGGAGGAAAAGGCTGCAGAAGCTGCAAAGAAGGTAGATGAGCTGGAGAAGAGCATAGCTGATCTCGCACAGAAATCAGGAGAACTTGAGAAGCGCAAAGCGGTGGCAGAGCAGCAGGCATCTTTGATGATCGACGATGCCGAGAAGCAGAAGACAGAAGCCGAGAAAGCAATCGCAGGCAGGAAGGCAGAGGTAGAAGAGCTAAGAAAGCAGGCTGATGAAAGACTTGCTGAGGCTAATGCCAAAGAACACGAAGCTGACATTGCAAGGGAACTTGCAGCCAAAGAGCGCGCTGCTGCGAAAGATCAGCATGAGTATGCCAAGAAAGAATTCGAAGCAGTCAAAGCCAGGAAAGAAGAACTTGAGGCCAGGGAAAAAGTCGCTGGCGGAGGGAATAATCTGACAGAGAAAGAACAGTTCGATCAGAAGATAAAAGAACTTGCGGCGCTTGTAAGAAGCAACCCGGAACTCAAATCGCAGCTTAAGAACATGTTTTGACAATAAAAAGTGAGAGGTCATATCTGTGAATAAAGAAGATGTAGATAACAGCGAAATACCATCACTTGATGAAATAAAGGGAGAGCGTGACAGACTTATTAAGGATCACGACAAAAAAGGCGTGACGATCATGGTAGTGCTGATCGTCATACTGGCTCTTGTCGGCATCGTACTGGCGTGCCTTCTGACAGGAAGACTCGATTCAACGGGCATCGCCAGATTCCTGGGAATGTAATTATCAGTTCCACTCCCCTGCATCGTTTTCTTCGTATTTGACATCGCAGTATTTGCAGCGGTATATTTCGCGCTCCTCATCTGCGAGGTAGAAAATATGGGGGAGCTCGTGCTCAATCGATGTGATGCAGCGCGGATTTGTGCATTTTATGACGTCAACGAGTTCTCTTGGAAGCTCTAGTTTTCTCTTTTCCTTAATCTCACCATCCTTGATCACATTTACGGTTATATTGTGATCGATGAAGGCAAGAACATCGAGATTAAGGGAGTCTATATCGCATTCTACTTTCAGAATATCTTTTTTGCCCATGGCATTACTACGTGCGTTCTTGATGATCGCTACGGGGCAATCAAGCTTGTCAAGCCCGAGATGGTGATAAATGTACATCGCCTTGCCGGCGGGAATGTGGTCCAGAACAAATCCTTCTTCTATTTTTCCTACGTTAAGCATTGTAAACTCCTTATTATCAGTTACGTTCCAGCAACGTCAGTATTACAGCCATTCTCACGAGCACACCGTATTTGACCTGAAGAAAATATGCGGCGCGCGGATCGTTGTCGACTTCAGGCGCTATCTCGTTCACGCGGGGGAGCGGATGAAGTATATAGCAGTCGGGTTTTGCCGCGGCCAGCTTCTTTTCATCGAGTATGTAGAAATCCTTGAGTCTTATGTAGTCTTCTTCGTTGAAGAAACGCTCTTTCTGCACGCGTGTCATGTAGAGCACATCGAGCTTCGGTATAGCGTCTTCGAGTTTTGTCACTTCCTCGTAATCAATCCCGCGGTCATGAAGTATGTCGGTCACATAGTCGGGCATCCTTAGTTCCTGTGGGCTGATGAAGACAAAACTGATGCCCTCATAGCGGCTCATTGCTTCTACCAGTGAATGGACAGTGCGGCCGAACTTGAGATCTCCGCATATCCCGATGGTCATATCAGAGAGCCGTCCTTTGAGCCTGCGTATGGTCTGCATATCGAGAAGCGTCTGCGTGGGGTGCTGGTGACCACCGTCGCCGGCATTAATTATCGGAATGGAAGAGTATGCTGCTGCAACTGCGGCTGCGCCTTCTTTCGGATGCCTGATGGCTGCAATGTCGGCAAAACAAGAGATGACCCTTATTGTATCGGCGACCGATTCTCCTTTGGTTGCGGAAGAAACATTTCCTGATGGAAAACCGATTACGGAACCACCGAGGTTTATCATGGCCGTCTCATGTGAGAGACGCGTCCTCGTGCTGGGTTCATAGAAAAGGGTTGCAAGCTTTTTGCCGTCACAGATGTGGGAATATTTCGCGCTGTTATTTTCGATATCATCTGCAAGAACAAACAGATCTTCGAGTTCTTCTACTGAAAAGTCCTGAGGTGTAAGTAAATGTCTCATGATTCGCCTTTCATAAAATATGGTTTGTAATTACTTTTCGTCGTACTCTATTTCTTTTCTGTCAAGAAAAGCCGTCATAGTCCTGTCCCATACGGGCTCCGCACTTTTGTCGAGCGTGAACCCTGAATAACCGATGCCTGTAATGATGATCGCTTTTGCACCATCGTATTTGACAGTGAAGTACAGGGCGTCAACGGGAGAGACAGTGTCAGATGAATCAGCTTCATTATTTCCTGAGGCTTTTTTGAGTACAGCGTGTACATATTCAGGCTTAAGTCTGAATACAAGCTGAAACCCTACAGGAGATTTTTTTCCTTTTATGATTTCGCGTATGATGGGACGCATATCGCTCCAGGTCGCGAATTCATATGGACGTGTGTCATGATCATTCCATTCTTCATCTGTGTAA
>JAAZDA010000146.1 GCA_012512995.1 Clostridiales bacterium
GATTTCAGCTACCTTGAGAATGAATTTTGGTCCTCAACAGAAAGCGACTATTATGACAGCCAGGATAAATCCGATGGTAAAGTTGGCAACAGGGCCGCCAAGGACAGTTGCTATCCTTGCCCCTACGCTCGCATTCGGAAATGAGTGTTCATCCATTTCCTTTTCCTGCCCGTCTACGCCGTACATCCCGTCAAATATGCATGCTCCGCCGAAAGGAAGAGCCTTTATGCAGAAGTCTGTTTCGCCCCTCTTCCTGTGCCAGAGTGTCGGGCCCATTCCGATATCAAATTCATTTACACGGATGCCGTTCCTGCGCGCTATTATGAAATGTCCAAATTCGTGTGCGATGACTATGACACTGAAAATAAGAAGAAAAATTATTATACTTATAAAAACTGACATGTTTCCTCCATGTCTGTGCGTAGTCTCTTATGCGATTACTCCAGACCTTACGAATTCACGGGCTTCCTGTTCTGTCTCAAGGATCTCCTCAAGTGATGGTGACGCTATCACTTTATGATGATCCATAGCCCCCTCAATGAGATCATATATATCGAGGAAATGTATTTTTTCTTTCATGAACAATGATACTGCTTCCTCATTTGCTGCGTTGAAAACAGTCGGCATGCTCCCGCCTTCAGCGGCAGCTCTGTACGCCAGGGGCAGTCCCCTGAATGTATCGGTGTCAGGTTTTTCAAAATGAACATCGCCGATTTCCTCAAGGTCAAGTTCCGGAATGCTCATCTCACGTCTGTCCGGATAAAAAAAAGCATATTGTATCGGAAGGTGCATGTCAGGATATGCGAGCTGCGCCATTATTGCACCATCTACATATTCTACAGCTGGATGGCATATGCTCTGTGGCTGTACCAGCACTTTAACCCTGTCTGCTTCCACACCGAAAAGCCAGCTGGCCTCCATAACTTCGAGTCCCTTGTTTACAAGACTTGCCGAGTCTATTGTGACTTTGCTTCCCATGTTCCAATTAGGATTGTTGAGAGCGTCCTTAACAGTCATATCTGCAAGCTCAGCTCTTTTCTTCCCGCGGAATGTTCCCCCGGAACATGTGAGAAGTATACGCTTTACCCTGCCTCGCGGCTCGCCGTTCATGCACTGGAATATCGCGCTGTGTTCAGAATCTACCGGCAGGAGCTGCACTCCGGCTTTTGTTACGGCCGGAATAATAAGATGACCTGCTGTGACCAGAGTCTCCTTGTTTGCGAGTGCAATTGTTTTGCCTGCTTCTATAGCAGCCATCGTAGGTCTGATACCTATCATTCCCACAACTGCATTGAGAAAAATATCGCTTCCATTCAGTTCTGCGACTTCAATAAGACCGTCCATTCCTGAAGTCACTCTTACAGGCAGATCCTTTATTCGGAGTTTCAGATCGTCAGCACTTTTTTTATCATAAAGACAGACAAGCTGAGGCCTGAACTCTCTGACCTGCTTTTCAAATGCTGTCACGTTATGGCTCGCCGCCATAGCGACTGCCCGTAATTCATCCGGATGTGCACGTATTATATCAAGGGCCTGTGTCCCTATGGATCCCGTCGATCCTATTATTGATATTGATTTCATAAACTGAACTTCCTTAATCTGTCATTTTGTCTGCATGAGCAACACCGCAAGGAAATAAATGATCGGAGTCGTAAAGATCACACTGTCAAAACGATCCATTATTCCGCCATGTCCAGGTATGCAGTTTCCATAATCTTTGATATTATGATCTCTCTTTATAGCAGACGCTGCGAGATCTCCTATAGCACTGACTGTCCCACCTACAAGTCCTATGATGGTAAATGTCAGTCCGAAACTCGCCGGTTCTTCCGGATGCTGCCACTTGAGGAATATCGACAGCAGAAAACACAGCACCGCCGATCCTATTATTCCGCCAAAGAAACCTTCTATTGTCTTTTTGGGGCTGAGGACCGGAGCCATCTTATGTTTTCCAAAAGCCCGTCCTGCAAAATATGCGCATGTGTCGCAGATCCATGTACAAAAGAATATCAGCGCATAGACATACACGCCATACGGCAGACATCTTGCGCGATAGATAAAGCTCATCAACACCGGGCAGTAAACAAATGAGAACAGCGCTGCCATCACCTGGTCCGCATGGAATTTCGGAAATGTCAAAACATATACTCCCATAAGAGACAGCAGGAGCAATACGATCATGACGATCGTGAAGAAATTCAGGTTAATGTACGCTGATTCGAAAATAAGTCCAAGATAATACATCATAATAGCTATGTATCCAAGGATCTCCAGCGCGTTAGTTCCGTTATTCTTCGGGTCGACACCGCAGGCTTTGCAAAGCTCATGGTAACCTATCAGTGCGCATGGGATCAGGATAATTCCTACGGCAGGACCGCCGACGATTCCTACAGCTATACATATTGCCGCTATGATAACACCGCTGATCACTCTTGTTTTCATTACCTGATAAGACCTCCATATCTGCGCTCTCTGTGATTATACGCATCAATAGCTTCTTCAAGATCTTTTTTTGTAAAATCAGGCCACGCCGTCTGTGTAAAATAGAACTCCGAATATGCGCACTGCCAGATCAGAAAATTTGATGTGCGCTGCTCACCGCATGTCCTTATAAGAAGATCCGGATCCGGGATACCTGCCGTGTCCAGAGAATCTGAAATTGATTCCGAAGTAATTTCTTCCGGCCTGATCTCACCTGCCGCAGCCTTTGCCGCGATTTTTCTCACGGCCCTTGTTATCTCGTCGCGCCCGCCATAATTTATTGCGATCTGGAAACCTATACCTGTATTGCCGGCGGTGTCCGCCTCAAGACCTGCTATTGAGTCCTGAAGGTCAGCATCCAGTTTTGACTTGTCTCCGATAACTCTCACTCTGACGTTATTCTTGGCACATTTGGCAAGGCTGGTCTTCATATAGGTGCGAAGCAGGTTCATAAGCGCCTTCACCTCAGTTGCCGGCCTTGCCCAGTTCTCTGTAGAAAAAGCGTAGACAGTCAGGTACTTGATTCCCATGTCATCAGCATCTTCAAGGATCTGCTCAACCACCTTTGCGCCCTGTGCATGACCTACAGTTCGGGGAAGTCCTCTTTTTTTTGCCCAGCGCCCATTTCCGTCCATTATTATCGCAACATGTGCCGGGATCCTTGTCTCCTGTGAATTATCTCCCTGTTCCAATTAAAACACCTTCTTCTGTAAAACGTGGCAGACATCCATTTTGTGAATGCCTGCCGCGTATTCTTTCCTGTCGCCTGAATGATTCTGCCAATTATGGATCAGACCTTCATTATCTCCGTTATCTTTACATCGATAACAGCGTCAATTTCCTTGCCGTACTTGTCTGTAAGCTTCTGGAGTTTTTCCTGAAGATCCTTTACTTCA